>CAMCWG010000147.1 GCA_945882005.1 Bordetella parapertussis | reverse complement strand
GTTGAATGCGCTGGGCATCAAGATTTCGAGCATCGCCGATATCACGCCTGTGCCGCACAACGGTTGCCGTCCACCCAAGCGTCGTCGTATCTAAGGGGAACCCACATGGCACGTTATACCGGTCCCAAATGCAAACTCTCGCGTCGCGAGGGAATTGATCTTTTCCTCAAGAGCGCACGCCGCTCGTTGGACTCCAAGTGCAAACTGGATTCCAAGCCTGGCCAACACGGTCGTACTTCAGGTGCTCGTACTTCGGACTACGGTCTGCAGTTGCGTGAGAAGCAAAAGCTCAAGCGCATGTACGGCATTATGGAAAAGCAATTCCGTAAATATTTCGCAGAAGCCGAGCGTCGTAAAGGCAACACTGGCGAACAGCTGATTCAGTTGCTCGAGTCGCGTCTGGACAACGTTGTATATCGCATGGGCTTTGGCTCGACACGCGCAGAAGCACGCCAGTTGGTGTCGCATCGTGCAATCGAACTCAACGGCCACACTGCCGACATCCCTTCGATGTTGATCAAGTCAGGCGACGTTGTTGCAATCCGCGAAAAAGCAAAAGCACAAGCGCGTATTCGCGAATCAATGGACCTGGCTTCTGGCAATGGCTTGCCACAGTGGGTTGAAGTTGATACAGCTAAGCTCGTTGGTACGTTCAAGCAAGTGCCTGATCGTGCAGACGTTGCTCGCGACATCAACGAGTCGATGGTCGTCGAATTGTATTCACGTTAATAATCGTTTTAGAAAGCGCGTAGCGATGTTGCGCGCTTTTTTTAATGAAGTAGTTAAGCTTTCACCCATCAGCCTTATCGGTGTAACGAACCGAGGGTATTGAAAAGGAATTGCAGATATGTCACAAGGTTTTCTCAAGCCACGTTCGATCGAAGTCGAACCCGTAGGCACCAATCACGCCAAAATCATCATGGAGCCGTTTGAACGCGGCTACGGACACACATTGGGCAACGCTTTGCGTCGCATCTTGTTGTCATCGATGACTGGTTACGCACCAACCGAAGTACAGATCACGGGCGTTGTACATGAGTACTCGACAATCGCTGGTGTGCGTGAAGACGTTGTTGATATTCTGTTGAACCTCAAAGGTGTGGTGTTTAAGCTCCACAGCCGTGATGACGTGACCTTGACCCTGCGCAAGCAAGGCGCTGGTCCTGTCCTGGCTTCAGACATTGAATTGCCACACGACGTTGAAATCGTGAACCCACAACAAGTCATTGCAACGCTGACCGAATCCGGCAAGCTTGAAATGCAGATCAAAGTTGAAAAGGGTCGTGGTTACGTTCCTGGCAACGTGCGCGCACTGATCGACGATCGTGCACACACAATCGGCCGTATCGTGCTTGACGCATCTTTCAGCCCAGTGCGTCGCGTGAGCTACGCTGTTGAGAACGCTCGCGTTGAGCAGCGTACCGACCTCGATAAGCTTGTGCTGGATGTCGAAACAAATGGCGTGATCAGCCCAGAAGAAGCAGTGCGCCAGTCGGCCCGCATTCTGATGGACCAGATCTCGGTTTTTGCCGCGCTCGAAGGCGCTGGCGATTCGTACGAAATGCCAAGCCGCGGTGCTCCACAAATCGATCCAGTGCTGTTGCGCCCAGTGGACGACCTCGAGCTGACCGTGCGTTCGGCCAACTGCCTGAAAGCAGAAAACATTTACTACATCGGCGATCTGATTCAGCGCACCGAAAACGAATTGCTCAAGACACCAAACCTTGGTCGCAAGTCGCTCAACGAAATCAAAGAAGTCCTGTCCGCTCGCGGCCTGACTTTGGGCATGAAGCTTGAGAACTGGCCACCAATGGGCCTCGAGCGTCCGTAAGCAAGGCAATACCACCATCGGCCCGCAGCAACAGTAGGTTGCTGATAGAAGAGCTGAATAACCTCGAGCGGAAACGCTCTTAATAGATTCAATAAGGAAAGTATCATGCGTCACGGTAATGGATTACGTAAACTCAACCGCACCAGCAGCCATCGCCTCGCGATGTTCCGCAACATGGCTGTCGCGCTGTTGACCCACGAAGCGATCAAGACGACTTTGCCTAAGGCAAAGGAATTGCGCCGCATCGTTGAGCCTCTCATCACCATGGGTAAGAGCCCAACATTGGCAAACAAGCGTTTGGCATTTGCCCGTTTGCGTGATCGCGAAATCGTTGTGAAGCTCTTTGCAGAAATCGGTCCACGTTACGCAGCGCGTAATGGCGGCTACACCCGTATCCTCAAGATGGGTTTCCGTCAGGGTGACAATGCACCAATGGCCTTTATGGAGTTGGTTGACCGTCCAGTGGTCGAAGATGCAGTTGAAGAAGCCGCCGAATAAATTTCGACAGCTCAAACAAACGAAGCCTCGGTTTATCCGAGGCTTTTTTGTCAGAGGACGCCCATGAACCAAACAGACACCGTACTCGTGCTGAGCAACGCACCAGATGATGCCGTCGCAACGCGAATTGCCGATGCCTTGGTCTCAGAGGGCTTGGCGGCCTGCGTAAACATTGGCGCCTCCGTACGGTCTGTTTATCGTTGGCAAGGTTCTGTTGAGAAAGCCACAGAAATTCCGCTGACAATAAAAACAACAGCAGCTAAACAGGCTAATCTAATAGAACGCCTGATCGCTTTGCACCCTTATGATGTACCGGAAGCGATTGTGGTGCCGATCATCGGCGGGTATGCGCCTTACTTGAACTGGGTGCGAGAGAACTAAATGGCATTGACCAGACACACGCTACAAAAATTTGGCTTGGCTCTCTTATTGCTAGCTCTGCTGGTTTTGTCTGTTGCGCGAACCAACGCGCAAGACTTTTTAGATCCAGAGAAAGCCTTTGTTCTGCAGGCGCAGATGATCTCGTCGGACAAGATTAGTTTGCGCTTTAAGATCGCCCCCGGGTATTACATGTACCGCGAGCGGTTCAGCTTTGCGTTGGACACAACGCATGTGAACCTTGGCGACCCTGCGATGCCAACAGGCCGCGTCAAGTTTGATCAAACTTTCAATAAAGAAATGGAGCTTTATTTCACCGATGCGGTGATTGAGCTCCCGATTTCAGCATGGCCCAGCAACATTCCGCCAGAGAGCTTTAAGTTAACAGCTAGTGGGCAGGGTTGCGCTGAGGCAGGCCTATGTTACCCGCCGCAAGATTTTGTATTGCAGCTCACTCCGCAGTCAGGTGCTGCGGGCTACGTGATCGCTGCACACGGTTCTGGCTCGCTCATTGATCGTATCAAGCAAGGGCAGCTCGGTGACTTATTGTTTGGTTCGGACGACGTGGGCTTAGCGCAGTTACTCTCCTCAACCGGCTTGCTTGAAATAACCCTACTGTTCTTCGCGCTTGGTTTACTGCTCGCACTTACGCCTTGTGTGTTGCCCATGGTGCCGATCCTTTCTGTGTTGCTTGTGGGTGAAGAAAAGCACGTGTCGCGCTTACGTGGGTTTTCTCTCGCGATGGCTTACGTGGCTGGTATGTCGGTGGTCTACACCGCGCTAGGCGTAGCAGCTGGATTAAGTGGCGCAGGCCTGGCCGCTTGGTTGCAAACGCCCTGGGTGCTGGGTTTGTTTGCTTTGTTGCTGGGTGCGCTTGCTCTAGCAATGTTTGACGTTTATACCTTTCAGATGCCAGCAAGCCTGCAGACCAAGCTAATGGCAAAGAACTCTCACATTTTGGGAGGTCGACTCAGTGCGGCTGCCTTAATGGGTGCGCTATCGGCCTTAATCGTGGGGCCGTGTGTTGCAGCACCGTTAGCCGGTGCACTTTTGTATATCTCGCAAACTGGTGACGTGGTCCTTGGTGGGTCTGCTTTGTTTGCGATGGCCTGGGGCATGGGCGTGCCCTTGTTGTTGATGGGCTTGTCGGCTGGCAAGCTGATGCCACGCGCAGGCCACTGGATGGAGGGCGTCAAGAAATTTTTCGGTGTCTTGCTTTTTGCGACGGCTTGGTGGATGGTCACACCGTTGTTGCCTACTTGGGCCCAGATTTTGGGCTGGGCCGTCTTGGTGCTCTTTGCCGCAGTGCTTTTGCGCACGTTCGACTCCTTGCCGCCAGAGGCGCGCTTCGGTGCCATCTTGCGCAAAACCCTTGGCTTGTTGTTAGCCTTGCTTTGCCTGGTGTGGTTCGTAGGTGTTGCAAGTGGTGGGCGTTCTTTACTTCAGCCCCTGGGCCACCTGGCCTTCATGCAGAGCGCACCTACAGCAAGCGCGCAATTGACCGCGCAAACTACAGGTCAACCTTCAGCACCTGCAGCATCAATTAAGCAACAGTTACTTGGCGCCCCCGCAGCCGTCGCACACCCAAGCTTTCAACGTATTCGTACGCTAGCAGAATTAGATGCGACTCTTGCGAAGTCCACCCGACCTGTGATGTTGGACTTCTATGCAGACTGGTGCGTGTCCTGCAAGGAAATGGAAGCGTTTACGTTTGTGGATCCGCGCGTTGCGCAGCGGATGGGTCAGATGTTGCTATTACAAGTTGACGTGACCGCGAACAACACGGATGATCGAGCGCTAATGAAACGCTTCAAATTGTTTGGGCCACCGGGGATTATATTTTTTGCTGCAGGTGGTGCCGAGCGTCGCGATATCCGTGTTGTCGGGTTTCAAGATGCGAATCGCTTTACGGCAACCCTTGACCGAGCACTAAAGTAGTTACAACGACACAGAGACGTATGTCAGCGCAAAGCAAGTCCACTACTTCGGTCATTATCCTTTTTGCTTTTGCCGCATGCGCAAGCTCGACCTCATTTCGGATTTGTGATCCTCTGCTGCCGGTGTTTGCGCAGGAGTTTGGTGTACGCACTGCTCAAGCCTCAAACACCGTCACCCTGTTTGCAATTGCTTATGGCATCTTGCAGTTTTTTTATGGTCCGCTGGGAGATCACTACGGTAAGTTTCGGGTGGTGTCGTGGGCAACACTGGGCTGTGCGGTTGGTAGCCTGATCGTTGCTACAGCCCCCTCACTTGAAATTATCGAGATAGGTCGTTTCATCTCAGGGGCAACCGCTGCGGCGATTGTGCCTCTCGCCATGGCGTGGATTGGCGACCACGTCCCGTATGAAAAAAGACAAGAAACCATTGCGCGATTTTTGTTGGGATCGATCTCGGGTCTCGCACTTGGTCAGTTGTTAGGTGGCGTGTTTGCAGACACGGTTGGTTGGCGCTGGGCGTTT
The DNA here is from genome assembly GCA_945882005.1 of Bordetella parapertussis. GTDB lineage: Bacteria > Pseudomonadota > Gammaproteobacteria > Burkholderiales > Burkholderiaceae_B > Zwartia > Zwartia parapertussis_C. The sequence continues at coordinate 2,244 of CAMCWG010000147.1, read as the reverse complement.
GTGTGGATGGCCGCGACCTATTTAATCGTAGGCTTATTGCTGCTGTCTCGTCGCCACATCGTCACAGAGTCCACGGAGCGCCCCGCTGGTCACGTCAATCCCCTCGTGCCGATCAAGCAAGTGTTATCTACAAGATGGGCTTGGTTTGTTTTGGTGATTGTTTCGATCGAAGGCGTGCTGGTGTTTGGTCCCCTTGCATTCGTTCCAGCGTTCTTGCACGAGCGCCATAACTTGCCGGTTTCGTGGGCTGGCACGATTAGCGGTTGTTTTGCAGTTGGTGCGTTTATCTATGCCATTCGCGCCAACAAATTTGTCGCCAAGCTTGGCGAGCGGCGGCTTGCGTTGTGGGGTGGTGCGCTACTCGCGTTGTCGATGACAGGGTTTTTATTTGCCCCAGCTTGGCAGTGGGCAATCGCCGCGAGTGTGATGTCGGGCCTGGGATATTATTTTTTACACGCCGTTTTACAGACACATGCCACGCAGATGGCACCGACTGCCCGTGGCACCTCGGTGTCACTGTTTGCGTCTTGCCTGTTCTTGGGACAGTCCTTCGGGGTGGCGGTGTGCGCTTGGTTGGGCGACACCTTTGGCTTGGGAAGCGTGTTCCCAGTTGGCATGATTGGCCTGCCAATTCTTGCCACACTGTTCGCCTGGCGCTTACAAATTCGCCAGGCGCAACAGTAAGCGGTTACTAACCTTTTAAGAGCTTGGCTGCGGCAGGCGCGAAGTAGGTTAGAATCCCGTCCGCACCGGCCCGCTTAAAGCCGAGCAAGGTTTCCATCATCACTTTGTCGTGATCCAACCAGCCATTTGCCGCTGCCGCCTTAAGCATGGCGTACTCGCCACTGACCTGGTAGGCAAAGGTCGGCACCCGGAAGGCATCTTTCACGCGGCGTAAAACATCTAGATAGGGCATGCCAGGCTTGACCATCACCATGTCCGCGCCTTCACGCAGGTCCGCCGCAACCTCGCGCAATGCTTCGTCAATATTGCCCGGATCCATTTGGTAAACCAGCTTATTTGATTTACCCAAATTCGCAGCTGAGCCGACGGCATCCCGGAAGGGACCGTAAAAGGCACTGGCAAACTTGGCCGAGTACGCCATGATGCGTGTGTGGATGAACTGATTTGCCTCGAGTGCCTGACGGATGGCACCGATTCGGCCGTCCATCATGTCGCTCGGGGCAACGATATCGACGCCGGCCTCAGCCTGAACTAGGGCTTGTTGGGTCAGGATTTTGACGGTGATATCGTTCATCACATAGCCGTTCTCGTCGATGACGCCGTCCTGGCCATGGCTGGTGTAGGGGTCTAGTGCAACGTCAGTCAGCAGGCCGAGTTCCGGAAACCGTTTCTTGAGTTCGGCCACAACACGCGGGATCAGACCCTTAGGGTTCATGGCTTCGGCGCCGTCTAGCGCCTTGAGGTTTGGCTCGATCACGGGGAACAGTGCCATCACTGGAATACCAAGTGCGACGCACTCTTCAGCGACTTGCATCAGGGTATCTGGCGAGTAGCGCATGATGTCTGGCATTGATCCAATCGGCTGCCGAACCCCTTTGCCCTCAACGACAAAAACCGGATAAATAAGATCATTTACTGATAGTGAGTGCTCGCGGACTAGTCTACGAGAGAAGTCATCACGGCGCAGGCGGCGGGGACGATTGGCGGGGAAATCCGCCAGTACAAGGTGTGGAGTTGTCATGGGACGACCTTAGGAGAGATCCAGTTTTCGATTTGTAGAGTTGCTTCTTCAAGACCAATTCTGGCAGTAGCCGAGAACGGAATAGCGTTGAGCGCGCCAATGTCGGCAAGCTCCTTTTTTACCGCAAAGACAGCTTTGATGCGCTGTCCGTAAGGAAATTTGTCTGCCTTGGTCAGCAGGGCAAGTACGGGGCGCTTGGTGGGCGCGATCCAGTTGGCTAAGCGCCGATCAAGTTCGGTGACCCCGCGGCGGATATCGATCAACAAGACGATGCCGGCCAGGGACTCCCGACTTTGCAGGTAGCCACCCAGGATATCTGCCCACTCCTCGCGGGCGCGATGGGCGACCGAGGCGTAGCCATAGCCCGGCAAGTCGACCAAAAAGCCGAGCTGACCTTCTGGATCAAGCGGATCAGGTAGCGCAAACATGTTGATCAGACGGGTTCGCCCAGGCGTTTTGCTCGAAAACGCAAGCCGCTTCTGATTGGCAAGGACGTTAATAGCCGTAGACTTGCCGGCGTTTGAGCGCCCGACGAAGCA
>CAMCWG010000146.1 GCA_945882005.1 Bordetella parapertussis | reverse complement strand
AGTCAACGCTAAGACCTCGTGCATCAAGCGCCTCGAGAATGTCTTGCGCTAGCGCACCGCTGCCTGCTCCGAATTCGAGTACACATGCAGTGTTGGTTTGCTTCAACACCTCTGCGATTTGTCTGGCGATTGTTTGACCAAATAACGGAGTGAGTTGGGGGGCGGTGACAAAGTCGCCGCTTAAGTGCGTTGTTGCGCTTGCCTGGATGTCTGCGAGTTTGGTGTTGCCCGCTGCGTAATAGCCTAAGCCTGGCGCATAGAGCGCCTGGTGCATCCACTCGCTGAACGGCAGCCAGCCACCGGCCTTGGCGATCTGCTGATGCAAAAAAGCGCTGACGCTTTGGCTGTGAGCCATCGCATCAGCGCTTACCGAAATGGATGGTTCGGTTTGCACTGCTGATCTGCTTTGACGCGTTATTTACCGCGTCGCTTTAACGGCGACCGCCGTCAAAGTTAAAGCCGCGGCGTGCACCGGCTGCGGCACGTGGTGCGCCTGGACGCGGAGCGCCAGTGCGTGCTGGGCCGTCGCCGCGCGGTGCAAAGGTCTTGTCACCTGGTGCGGCTGCACGAGGAGCAAAGTCACGGGCAGGGCGTGCTGACTTACCTGCGTAGGCAGGACGATCAGAGGGTGCACGATCTGCACGTGGGCTTGCGTATGGATTGTCGCTGCGTGCGCGTTCGCCACTAAAGGGCTTGTCACCGCGTGGTGCAAAGTTGCGCTCGCGGTCACCGCCGAAAGGACGATCGCCGCGGGGCGCATCACCACGAGGGGCGAAAGCGGGCTTGTCGCCACGCGGAGCAAACGCTGGACGGTCACCGCGTGGCGCAAAAGTACGCTCGCGATCACCAAATGGCTTGTCACCACGTGGTGCATCACCCCGGTAGCCTTCACCTCGTGTGGCATAGGCAGGCTTGTCACCGCGCGGAGCAAAGGCAGGTTTGTCGCCACGTGGCACAAAGGCGCGTGGTTCACGTGGGCTGTAGCGGTCGTTGCTGCTGCCGAAACGGTCGCCGCTGCGGTCATTGCTCCAGCGTCCGCCTTTCTTGCCACCTGCACCGCGCGAAGCACCCTCTGGGCGCGCGCTTGGTGTGCGTTGTGGCTCGAGTCCGGCAATCACGTCGGACTGAATTGTGTAACCGATGAAATGTTCGATACGGCGTACTTTATGACGCTCGCTGTGCACGGCCAATGTGAATGCCGAGCCATCACGCCCTGCTCGGCCCGTACGGCCAATGCGGTGTACGTAATCTTCTGGCTGCATCGGCAAGTCGTAGTTAATCGCGTGACTGATGGCTTGCACGTCGATGCCGCGTGCTGCCACGTCGGTTGCGACCAAGACACGCACACGACCATCTTGCACTTCAGAAATTGTGCGTGAACGTTGGCGCTGGTTCATGTCACCATGCAATGCCATTACTGAGAAACCGGTGTCGGCAAGGTGTTCAGCCAAGTCGTCTGCGCCACGTTTGGTGGCGGTGAAGACAATTGCCTGATCCATTGATGCGTCACGCAGGATGTGATCGAGCAGGCGCAGCTTGTGGCCGGCATCATCTGCATAAAGCAGGCTTTGGGTAATGTTGGCGTGGCGGTCTGATTGACCAGCCATTTCAATACGCTGTGGGTCGCGCATCATGCGGGCGGCAAGTTTTGCAACGGTGCCGTCAAGCGTGGCCGAGAACAACAGCGTCTGGCGTGATTCTGGGCAACGATCCACGATGGTGTTGATGTCATCGATAAAGCCCATGTCCAGCATGCGATCGGCTTCGTCGAGCACGAGTGTGTGCACGGTCGATAAATCGACGCGGCGTGCTTGCAGGTGATCGAGCAGGCGGCCTGGTGTGGCAACCAGCACATCGACGCGACGTGAAAGCGCTTTGAGCTGTGCGCCGTAGGGCATGCCGCCAACCACAGTGGCTACACGCAGGTCGTCGAGGTTGCTGCCGTACATGGCAGTAGCCTCGCTAACTTGCAGAGCGAGTTCGCGAGTCGGGGTCAGCACCAGCACTTGTACGCCACGACCTTTGTTGGCGGGCTTATGGGCGATACGGTTCAATGCAGGCAGCATGAAGGCGGCGGTCTTGCCGCTACCTGTTTGCGCTGAAACCATCAGGTCGGCGCCGGCGAGCGCGGCAGGAATTGCCGACAGCTGGACAGGCGTCGGCGTGGTGAAACCGGTGCGTTCAATGGAAGATAACAAAGCGGGGGCGAGCCCCAACGAATCGAAGGACATGACTTTCCTTTAGGCCAGATAGTGGCCATGTGACGCAGCCCGGATATTGTTTGACCGGCGGTAGTCGGTTGAATCGAGCATCGTGCCGACCGAATCAACCGAACGTCTGGGCTGGAGATCCATCTATCTGGATCACACTTGCTGCCCACGAAAGGAAAGGAGGTCAGGAATCGATGATGTGTGGTCAGTGACCAGTTTTTGCCTGTTACGACTGAGTGTCTGAGGTTGGCAATGCTGTCCGTAGACCGCTGCAAATTTGTGCAGTGCCAGAATACTAACCTATTTTTTAGGGTGGGTAAACCCTTTATTTGAAAATTTATACTTTCCAGTCAATAACTTGCAGATTTTGTTGCGAAAGCCACGTGTTTGCCCGCTTGAAATGCGCGCATCCCACAAAAGGGACGGGCCCGCGTCTGGCGGAGAGGGGAGAGGGGTGATTGGCACTCAAAATCAGATGCCTGCCTTGGTCTTCAATGAGGCTCTGCTTGGCTTGCGCGTGTGCGCCCCACAGCATAAATACCTTTGGGGTGCTGTCACAGGCCACATGCCGAATCAGGCAATCGGTGACGGTTTCCCAGCCAAGACGGGCATGGGAAGCTGGCTGACCGTATTCAACGGTCAGCACGGTGTTTAGCAGCAACACACCTTGCTCAGTCCAACGCGACAAGTCATTGCGTTGCAGATTTGAGGCGAGCGTCAGGACGCTGTGGTCAGTCGGGTAGTCGGATTCGACTTCCGCAAGAATGTTGCGCAGGCTAGGCGGACGCTTAAAACCGTCTGGAACGGAAAACGCCAGGCCTTGTGCCTGACCCGCGCCGTGATAAGGATCTTGTCCGAGGATGACCACTTTTACACCTTGGGGCTGCAAAGCTTGCAGCGCACGAAAAGGCGCTGCGGGATAAATCACAGCATTTTGTGCGAGCCGCTCGGACAGAAAGGCTGATAAGTGTTCAAGGGCTTGCTGCACCGGCGCCGAGCGTAACGCTTCCCGCCAAGGCGCAGCGAGTGCGGCGATGGCTTTTGTAAGCGACGGTTCGGTAAGTCGGTTATCCAAGGGCCTGTTGCAGCGCTGCGTGATAGGCAGGTATGCGCGCGAGGATGTTTGTCTTGCGTGCTTCGAGCGCAGCGTGCGCGTGCGCGTCATGTTCGGGCGTTGCAGCCCAAACGGGCGCAGGGAAGTGCAGGTCGTCATTCCAGCGCGGGATGATGTGCCAATGCAAATGGGGCACAACGTTGCCGAATGCTGCCAGATTAACTTTGTGTGGTTGTAGAAGCTTGCGTTGAATCGACTCAACCAAGAACACTGCACCCATTAATGCGCTTTGTTCTTCCGCGCCTAGGTCGGTCATCTCGACCACGTGCTTGGTCCAGACCACACGGGTGAAACCGGGGTAGGCTGCGTCTGCGGCATCAATCACGCGAAACTGCGGGCCTTGCCAAAGCACGATCCCACCAGCGGTTTGGCAAAGTGGACAATCCGCAAGGGACGCGTGTTCCATGACCTTTTACGCTGCCTGCTTAGGCAAACAGGCGTGCAAGTTCAACGCCGGGATCTGGCGCGCGCATGAAGGCTTCACCCACCAGGAAAGCGTGCACATCGTGCTCACGCATTTTTTTGACATCAGCAGGTTGCAAGATACCGCTCTCGGTCACAACACGTTTTTCTGCGGGAATGCGGGCCAGCAGCTCAATCGTTGTCTGTAGAGACGTCTCGAACGTGCGCAAGTTGCGGTTGTTGATGCCGAGTAGCGAGGTATTTAGATCCAAGGCGATTTCAAGCTCTTGCGCATCATGCACTTCCACCAACACGTCCATACCAAGCTCAAAAGCGCAGGCTTCGAATTCACTCAATTGGGTAGGAGTCAATGCCGATACGATGAGCAAAATGCAGTCGGCCCCCATCGCGCGTGCAGCGATGATCTGGTAGGTGTCAACCATGAAATCTTTACGCAGTACGGGTAGCGCGCAGGCTGCGCGCGCCTGGCGAAGATATTCGTCTGCACCCTGAAAGAATTGAACGTCGGTCAAGACAGACAAACAGGCTGCACCGTGCGTGGCGTACGACACGGCAATCTCGGCAGGCTGGAAATTCTCACGCAGGATGCCTTTAGAAGGCGAGGCCTTTTTGACTTCGGCAATCACGCCTGGAAGACCTGCTTCGATTTTTTGCTCAATCGCCTGAGCAAAGCCACGGATATCCTGGCGTGCACGAGCGGCTTTAAGTAGCTCTGCTTCGCTCACGCGCGCACGGTCTGCTGCGACTTCTTGTATTTTGACGGCAAGGATTTTGTTGAGGATGTCGCTCATGCTGCAAATTTCCGGGTGTGGGCACAAAAGGCTTCGAGCTTCGCGCGGGCTGCGCCGCTAGCAATCGCCTCGAAGGCCATATCAATACCTTGTTTGATTGTGGCGGCGTGGTTGCCAACATAAATTGCCAGGCCAGCGTTATAGGCAACGATATCGCGGGCTGTGCCGGGCTTGTTATCCAAGGCCTCAAGCACGCGATCGCGAGATTCTTCTTTGCTGTTGACCCGAATGCCGCGGGTCGACACCATGTTCAAGCCAAAATCTTCTGGGTGAATCTCGTATTCGCTGATGACACCGTCTTTGAGCTCGCCCACCAGGGTGCCTGCACCTAGCGACGCTTCGTCGAGACCATCTTTGCCGTGCACGATCATCACGTGTCGCGAGCCAAGCAGCTGCAATACGCGTACTTGAATGCCCACCAGGTCCGGGTGGAACACACCCATCAGCTGGTTCGCTGCGCCTGCGGGGTTGGTGAGGGGGCCGAGAATATTAAAAATTGTGCGTACGCCAAGCTCTTTGCGAACAGGGGCAATGTTTTTCATGGCGCCGTGATGGGCTTGCGCAAACATGAAACCAATTCCAGTCTGTTCAATACATTCTGCAATCTGGTCTGGCGTTAATGCCAGATTGGCACCTAGAGCCTCCAGCACATCGGCACTGCCGGATGATGAAGAAGCGCTGCGCCCGCCATGCTTTGCAATCGGCACACCAGCGGCCGCCGCAACAAACATTGCTGTTGTTGAGATGTTGAAAGTGTTGCTGCCGTCACCGCCCGTACCGCACATGTCGACCATGTCCTGCGGATTGGAGATTTTCACAGGCGTTGCGAATTCGCGCATCACTGTCGCAGCTGCGGTGATTTCGCCTACGGTTTCTTTCTTAACGCGCAAGCCCATCAGGAGGGCAGCCGCTATAGTTGGCGACATTTCGCCACGCATCAGCATACGCATCAAGTGCAGCATTTCATCGTGAAAAATTTCACGATGTTCGATGCAGCGGTGTAGTGCTTGACTGGGAGTAATCATGCTTAAGCTCCGTAGTTAGCCGAACCGAGATCAATAAAGTTGCGCAGCATCGCGTGACCATGTTCACTCAAGATCGACTCCGGATGAAACTGCACGCCATAAATGGGCAGGGTCTTGTGACGTACACCCATGATCTCACCATCGGCGGTTTGCGCAGTGATTGCCAGGCAGTCTGGAATCGTCGCGCGCTCAATCGCGAGCGAATGGTAGCGAATCACGGTGAACGGCGAAGGCAGACCTTTGAATACATCAGAGCCAGTGTGAGTGATCTCGGAAGTTTTGCCGTGCATGATTTGTTGAGCACGCACAATATTTCCGCCAAACGCGGCGCCAATCGCTTGGTGGCCAAGGCAGACGCCCAACAAAGGCACTTTGCCAGCGTAGCGCTTGATCACATCAATCGAAATGCCTGCTTCCGCGGGTGAGCAAGGTCCAGGTGAAATACAGATATGGTCTGGCCGTAACGCATCGATTTCTTCGAGCGAGATCTGGTCATTGCGATGGACGCGAACGTCTTGTCCGAGCTCGCCAAAATATTGCACCAGGTTGTAGGTAAAGGAGTCGTAGTTGTCGATCATCAGCAGCATGTCGGTATCCTATTTGCCTGATTAGAACGGTTGGTCAAGACCGTTTTGCACTTGTTCCGCAGCACGCAACACAGCGCGTGCCTTCGCTTCGGTTTCGAGCCATTCCATTTCTGGATCGGAGTCGGCCACGATACCTGCCGCAGCTTGGACGTAAAGCATGCCGTCTTTGATGATGCCGGTACGGATGGCAATCGCAACATCCATTTCCCCACCGTAACTCAGATACCCCGCCGCACCGCCGTAAATACCTCGACGAACGGGTTCGAGTTCGTCGATCATTTGCATGGCACGGACTTTGGGAGCACCGGTCAAGGTCCCGGCTGGGAATGAGGCGCGCAGTACATCCATATTGCTCATGCCAGCCTCAAGCGTACCCGTGACGTTTGATACCAGGTGCATCACGTGGGAGTAGCGCTCAATCACCATCGTGTCGGTGACTTCGACTGAACCGATTTTGGCCACGCGACCCACATCATTACGCGCAAGGTCAATCAACATCACGTGTTCGGCGCGCTCTTTCGGATCGGCCAGCAGTTCAGCAGCGAGTGCGGCATCTTCTTCAGGTGTGCCACCACGCTTGCGTGTGCCGGCCAGGGGGCGAATGGTGATGCAGGTTTCTGGCGCCTGACCTGCCGGTGCACCGTCTGGCAAAGGGATGGCTTCCTGACGTACCAGGATCTCTGGCGACGCACCCACTACCTGGAAATCGCCAAAGTTCCAGAAGTACATGTAGGGAGAGGGGTTCAGGGAGCGCAGCGCCCGGTACAGCGATAACGGTGAGTCACTGAAAGGCTTGGTGATTACCTGACCTACTTGCACCTGCATGAGATCACCTGCAGCGATGTATTCCTTGGCGCGATGCACGGCAGCCAGGTAGTCTGCTTTGGCAAAACTACGATGCTCTTTTGTGACGACGCTTGCATGGCTGTAGGGGATCTCGACTGGTTTACGCAAGCGGATGCGCAAGTCCTTTAAGCGTTGTTGTGCCCGGTTGAAGGCCTCTGGCTCTGAAGGGTCTGCATAGACCATGAGATAGATACGACCAGCCAGGTTGTCGACAATTACGAGTTCGTCGGTTTGCAGCAACAAAATGTCGGGTGGGCCTTCGCCCATTCCGTCTGGATAGGGTTTGGCGGCCGGGCCCAGTTTTGGCTCGATGTGCCGCACGGTGTCGTAACCGAAGTATCCGGCCAAGCCACCTGCAAATCTTGGCATGCCAGGACGCAGAGCTACCTTAAAGCGCGCCTGATATTCCGAAATAAAGCGCAGGGGGTCACCTTCGTAGGTTTCAACAACCTTGTC
>CAMCWG010000145.1 GCA_945882005.1 Bordetella parapertussis | reverse complement strand
TAGTGCCTTGTTCAAAACGATGTTCTTGGCCTTCAGGTCAGCCGGTGCAAAAGACTGGCACTCCAACTTGACGATTGCACTTGACCATAGCGGCGTTCAGCATCGCCTTCAGTTCCACCACATCTTTCCTAAGGCTGTGCTCACCAAGGCGGGCGTGATTTCACGCGAGGCCGACGACATATCTAATTTGGCCTTCATTGGTGGCAAGACCAACCGCGTCATCAGCGACAAGCCGCCAAAAGAGTACCTTGCCTTTTTTGCGGCAAAGAGTGGCGAAGAGGGATTCAGCGTCCAAGAGATACCGTTGGATCCAGAGCTCCTGGACACCCCCGCCTACAAGAGGTTCCTCGAGGTCCGTCGCGAGCGAATTGCAAACAGGCTTAACCTGTTCATCACCGGCTGACAGCCAAAACGATCAGGACAACTAACTTCCGTTCACCAAGGTTCACAGCTTTCTCGCCAAAACCACCAGCGACAAACCTCCGAACCGACGTCCAAAAAGTCATGAGGTTTTGAGACAAACGGGCTTTGAGACCACTTTTACGGGCTGCGGCCATTGGCCGCAGTCAAGAGCTAGAAGCGCAAAGCCCCGCACTGTGCGGGGCTCGTGGCATATCGAATCTCTGCGTAGCAGGTTCGAAACTTAAGTTTTGGCGGACAGAGGGGGATTCGAACCCCCGATACGCTTTGAACGTATACACGCTTTCCAGGCGTGCGCCTTCAACCGCTCGGCCACCTGTCCGCTGTGTCATTTCTAAAGAAAAACGACAGCCCACTATTCTAGCATCACCGATTGATCGACAGCATACGCTGAACGTACCGGGCGATTGTGTCGACTTCAAGGTTTACTTTTTGCCCCGGAACGAGGTGTTTAAGGGTGGTGACGGAGATGGTGTGGGGAATCAAATTGATACTGAACTGGCACCCGTCTGCCACATCTTGCACCCGATTCACGGTCAAACTGACGCCATTGACTGTAATTGAGCCCTTGTAAGCCAAAAAAGCCGCCAAATCTTTTGAGGCCTGGACGATCAACTCCCAGGACTCGCCCACGGGCTCAAACTTCACCACCTCGCCCAAGCCGTCGACATGACCCGAGACGATATGACCACCGATTTGATCGCCCACCCGCAGGGACTTCTCGAGGTTGACTTCACCCTCTTTGTCCAGACCCATGGTCAAGCGCAAACTCTCACGCGATACATCAACGGCAAATCCGTCAGCATGTTTGGACACAACAGTCATACATGCGCCCTGAATCGCGATTGAATCGCCTAGACCAACATCATTCAAATCTAAACCACCGGCGTGAATCGTCAGATGAACGCCCGCATACGCGTGACCACCGGCCAGCGGCTCAATTTTCTGGATACGACCAACGGCCGCGACAATTCCGGTAAACATTTAAAGTGCCTTATCTAAGCCCGGTTGGGTCAAATGTATTTTTTGCATCAGCTCTTGCCAATGCGCTGCGAGTCTCGCACGCAATCGTACATCCGCACCGAAGCGTGTCACATCCGTAAACTCAAAACGCTGCACGCCCTCAAGCTTGGTCAGTGAGGGCAACTGCGCCATACTCAAGCCTTCGCCTAATAACATCGGCGCCATATAAACCAGTAACTCATCTACACAGTCTGCCTGTAGCAGAGCACCGTTCAAACCTGAACCCGCTTCGACGTGCACTTCATTGGTATCGTGCTCCGCCAACCAGCGCATCATCGCGCGCATGTCGATGCGACGACGCGCTTGCCCTGCAGGCGCTGGTGTATCTTCAGGCACGTTCACCACAGTCATTCCACGGTCAGCAAAACGAGCTGCTTTCTCGGCGTTTTGATCGCCGGTAAAAACAATTGCGCCTTCACCGCTTAGGACAGCGGCATCGTCGTTAATCTCAAAGCCTGGATCAATCACAGCACGGCGCGGTTGTCGCGGCGTCACGACATGACGCACCGTCATCTTCGGATTGTCTGCTCTGACAGTACCGATGCCTGTCAAGACCACGCAACTGCGCGCGCGCCAATGATGTCCATCTGCGCGCGCCTCGGGCCCCGTGATCCATTGCGACACACCGTTCGTCAAACCGGTTTTGCCGTCCAATGATGCGGCTATTTTCATCCACACATAGGGCAAGCCACGCGTCATGCGCGACACAAACCCTGGATTGATCGCCAACGCTTCGTCAGCACAGATACCTACATCCACCATAATCCCTGCCTCACGCAGACGACGCATACCGCGACCCGCTACGCTTGGATTCGGATCAAAGTGCGCGAACACTACGCGCGCAGGTCGTGCTGCAACGATGGCATCAACACAAGGTGGTGTACGACCATGATGGCTGCACGGCTCTAGCGTGATGTACATCGTGGCGCCACTTGCATCATTACCGCGGGCAGCCATATCTTTCAGGGCCATGATCTCTGCGTGATGGCTACCGACACGCTGGGTCGCCCCCGCACCGATCACTTTGGCATCACGCACCAACACACATCCGACACGCGGATTAGGCGACGGCACGTACAAAGCCTCCTCGGCGAAGGCGAGTGCCTGACGCATAAAAAATACGTCTTGATCGAGATTGCGTGGGGAAGAAGAATTTGCGTTCACTTGCATTAGCCCTTGCGCTGCGTGGGTGGGCCCTGCATCTCGCGGATTGCTTCAACAAACTCGCCAATGTCTTCAAAACTTTTATAGACCGAGGCAAAGCGCACGTAGGCCACCTTGTCGAGCTTTTTTAATTCGGCCATCACAAGACCCCCTAAATATTCGGTCGTGATTTCTCTCAGGCCCGAAGTCAGTAGTTTGTCTTCGATGCGCATCACAACGGCATCTACTTCTTCAGTGCTGACGGGTCGCTTGCGTAAGGCACGCGACAAGCTCGCGCGTAACTTCGTCGCGTCGTATTCGTTACGACTACCGTTGCGCTTGACGATGGTTGGCATCGCCAACTCAGCGCGCTCATAGGTCGTGAAGCGACGATCGCACGACGTGCAACGCCTGCGACGGCGAATGAAGTCGCCCTCGTCTGCTCCACGAGAGTCAACCACCTGCGTATCAGGATGCCCGCAAAAGGGACACTTCATGGATCGCCTTGATCAATAACTGCGTGGGCGACCAACTAAGCCGCCCAACACTTAACGATAGACTGGAAAAGATGCCGTCAAGGCATTCACACGCTCGCGCACGGAGGCAATATTTGCTTCGTCGCGTGGCTTGTCCAGAACATCTGCAATCAGATTGCCAGTGAGCTCGGCCTCTGCTTCTTTAAAACCGCGTGTTGTCATGGCCGGAGTACCCAAACGCACACCGCTCGTGACGAAAGGTTTTTCAGGATCATTAGGGATGCTGTTCTTGTTGACAGTGATATGCGCCTGACCAAGCACTGCCTCAGCTTCTTTACCAGTGATCCCTTTGGAACGCAGATCTACCAGCATGACATGGCTTTCTGTCCGACCAGACACAATGCGCAGACCGCGCTTGACCAACGTCTGCGCCATGACCTGCGCGTTTTTAACAACTTGAGCTGCGTAGGCCTTGAATTCTGGTGTCGCTGCTTCGCGGAAAGCAACCGCTTTTGCAGCAATGACGTGCATCAGTGGGCCGCCCTGAATGCCAGGGAAGATCGCCGAGTTAATCGCTTTTTCGTGTTCGGCTTTCATCATAATCACGCCGCCACGTGGACCACGTAAAGATTTGTGGGTTGTGGAGGTGACGAAGTCTGCATGGGGCACAGGATTTGGATACGCACCACCCGCAACCAGGCCCGAGTAGTGGGCAACGTCCACCAACAACAGCGCGCCATGATCTTTAGCAATCCGGGCTAAGCGCTCAAAATCGATATGCAACGAATACGCTGAAGCACCCGCAACAATCATTTTTGGCTTCTGGGTTTTAGCGAGCTGCTCAACCTTGTCGTAGTCAAGCACTTCGTTTGCATCCAAACCGTACTGATGGAAGTTGTAGAGTTTGCCCGAGGCATTCACCGAGGCACCGTGGGTCAGGTGACCACCCTCGGCAAGACTCATGCCCAACACGGAATCGCCGGGCTTGAGAAAAGCCATATAAACCGCTTGGTTAGCTTGCGAGCCAGAGTTCGCTTGCACGTTGGCAGCCTCAGCGCCAAACAAGGCCTTTAAGCGATCAATCGCGAGCTGTTCAACGATATCGACATACTCGCAACCTCCGTAATAGCGTTTGCCTGGATAACCTTCAGCATACTTATTCGTCATCTGAGTGCCCTGGGCCTGCATCACAGCAGGGCTAGCGTAGTTTTCAGATGCGATCAGCTCGATGTGCTGCTCTTGGCGCTTATCTTCTTTTTGGATAGCAGCCCAAACATCAGGGTCTACGCGGTCAAGGGTGAGTTTGCGGTCAAACATAGAGAATCCTGGCGAAATAATGGCGAAAGAATAGATAACACTAGTGTACTGCGCCCCGAGAGGGGCAATCCCCTTAGGCGGGCGCAGTCACTGTGACGCGGGCGAATTTGCGCTTACCCACCTGGACAACGTAGGTGCCAACCGGCAACTGAAGTGCTTTGTCCTCAATGCGATCGCCATCAATTCTGACCCCGCCCTGCTCGACATTGCGCTGCGCTTCCGCCCCAGAAACAACCAAACCGGCTTCTCGTAACAGTTTGAGAACACCCACCGGTGCACCGGCGATCGTGACTTCAGGAATATCGTCCGGAATCGCACCGTCCCGAAAACGTGCATCGAAGGCAGCCAAAGCAGCCTCGGCTGCCTTCTGGGAGTGAAAACGGCCCACAATCTCTTGGGCGAGCGCCACTTTGGCGTCACGGGGGTTGCGACCGCCCTCAATTTCTTGACGCAACGCAGCAATATCTTCCAGGCTACGGAACGACAGCAGCTCGAAGTACTTCCACATCAGCGTGTCAGAGATCGACATGATCTTGCCAAACATAGACTCGGGCGCTTCTCCGATCCCAATGTAGTTGTTCTTGGACTTGGACATCTTCTCGACGCCGTCGGTCCCTTCAAGCAAAGGCATGGTCAGAATGCACTGCGGCTCCTGCCCATATTCCTTTTGTAACTCACGGCCAACCAGCAGGTTGAACTTTTGATCTGTGCCACCAAGCTCGAGATCTGACTTCAGCGCTACCGAGTCATAGCCTTGCATCAAGGGGTACAGAAACTCGTGCACAGAAATTGGCACCCCGGTCTTAAAGCGTTTGGTGAAATCGTCGCGCTCCATCATCCGGGCCACGGTATAGCGCGACGCCAGTTGGATCATGCCGCGGGCGCCGAGCGGATCACACCACTCTGAGTTGTACCGGATCTCAGTACGCGCAGGATCGAGCACCATACTGGCTTGCGCGTAGTAGGTCTTGGCGTTGGCTTCAATTTGTTCACGCGTAAGCGGTGGCCGGGTGCTGTTGCGGCCAGACGGGTCACCGATCATGGAGGTGAAATCACCAATTAAAAAGATCACGGTATGACCGAGATCCTGAAGCTGGCGCATCTTATTAAGCACAACCGTGTGGCCGAGATGAATATCCGGGGCGGTCGGGTCAAGACCGAGCTTGACACGCAGCGGCACGCCCGTCGCATGGCTACGGGCTAGTTTTTGAGCAAATTCTGTTTTGACGAGAAGCTCTTCACAGCCACGCTCAACAATTCGCAAGTTAGACTCAATTGCAGGCGTAATCGGATATTTTGTAGTCGACATAACAGAAGTAAGCGTAAAAATGCACTAAAAATCGGAAAAAACCGTGTTGGGCTGGCTGAAATCGGCTAACATCTTATTAGCGAAGCCGACATCATACGCAAACTAGCGTCTACTCGCTACGCGAAGAGCCTTGGCTCAGTTGTTTTTATTTCAGGATTTGCTCTACATGCCTTCAGTTTCCGAAACTACCGAGCGACGCTCCAGCCTTATTCCGGGCGCGGTAATTAGCTTGGTGCTGGTTGCCAGCCTAGGCGCGGTTGCGCTTGGCGTCGTGCATCCACCGCAAACAGAACGCACTGACCTGATCGAGCAGCCGATCCCCGAGCAGCGGGTGGTGCAGAACGTCGTGCCCTTCCCGCTTCCGGCGGACCCGACCCCTCCAGAGCACACTGCAACCGAAACACCCTACATTACCGAGACACGAATCCGCGCAGGTGACACTCTGGCCTCGGTACTAAAGCGCGTGGACGTATCCAACGGCGATTTACTCAATTTCCTGGCGCGTGAACCCAAAGCACGCTCAATCTATAAGTTGTTTGCTGGCCGCACCATCCAGGCGGCATCGGATCACAATGGCAACCTACTCTGGGTGCGCTACATCTACAGCCCAAATAGTGAAGCCAACGGCAAAGGCATCGCCAAAACGCTACAAATCTCCACAACCGAGTCCGGCTTCAAGGCCAAAGAGCTTGAACTGCCCCTCGAGTCACACATAGAGGTTGCGGTCGGCACAATTCGTAGCTCGCTATTCGCTGCAACGGATATCGCTGGGATTCCAGACGGGATTACCTCGCAAATTGCAGAGGTACTGAGCAGCAAGGTGGATTTCTTGCGGGGCTTGCGCCCAGGTGATCAGTTCCGCGTAGTGTACGAGACGCGAAGTATTGGTGGTCGAATAGCTGGCGCTGGCCGTGTGTTGGCACTCGAGTTCATCAACGGCGGCAAAGCCTACAGTGCAGTTTGGTTTAGCCCTGACGGGGAGAGCGGCAGCTACTACAACCTTGAGGGCGAGAGCTTGCGGGGTGCTTTTTTACGTAACTCACTGAAATTTTCTCGCGTGAGCTCAACGTTTGGAATGCGTACCATTCGCGGTGTGCAGGCTTGGTCTGGTTTCCATCCCGGCGTAGACTACGCCGCACCAATGGGAACGCCAATTCATGCCACAGCAGACGGCACAGTAGACTTTGTTGGCTGGAGAGACGGGTACGGCAACACAATCGTTTTACGCCACCACAGCAAAATCACCACACTCTATGCGCATCAAAGCCGTTTCGCAGATGGCATTAAAGCCGGCTCCAAAGTTTCTCAAGGTCAGTTGATCGGCTATGTGGGCTCGACAGGTTGGTCGACAGGCCCTCACTTGCATTATGAATTCCGTGTAGCGGACAAGCCGATTGACCCCCTGCAGGCTACCGCCAATATGCCAGTATCAAAGCCACTCGAGCCAGAGCATCGTGCTCTGTTCGCGAAAGCCATCGCTCCATATCAACAGCAGCTGCAAGTACTAGCCAAGTACCAAGAAGCAATCCCCGAAAGCAGTAACGTCGCTAGTCGTTAAACACAACGGTGACGACCAGCTCGGGCTCCTGCTATGTCGGTTTGATGTCAGGCACAAGCCTAGACGGCATTGATGCCGTATTGGCCCGCTTCGACCCAAACGGACATCCCACAATTCTTTCTAGAGCTAGCGTCCCTTTTACGACTAGCCTAAAAGATGAGCTTCTTGCTTTAAATACAAGTGGTCGCGATGAACTCGCACGCGCTGCCCT
>CAMCWG010000144.1 GCA_945882005.1 Bordetella parapertussis | reverse complement strand
TACAAATCAGCTTTCAGCGCGTTCAAATCGGACTTTGTCGCAAACATATCCAAGCGCGTCTCAATACGCGCTAAGCGGTCACGCGTATCAATCTCAAATTTCTCAAAGCGTGCAAGCCTTTCCTGCATCTACCGTCCTAATGATTCTGAAAGAAAAATTATCTATTAGTGGTGCAGGCTAAGCAAACTAATTTTTGCAACAATGTGTAACTAGCCATTGTGTCAGTACCGAGGTGGCCAAGAGAAAATCATCTACCGACATCTCTTCATCGGGATGATGGCTACCGTTGGGATTACGGATAAATAAGAATCCGAATGGAATACCTGCTGCATAGAAGGCAGCCGAATCGTGCGAAGCAGGACTCGGCAAGTCAGGTACTTGCAAGCCCAACTCTTGGGCGCACGCACGCAACTGGGAAGTGATCATTGGATCAGCTGGAGCAACACCGGCCGAGGCTTCTGGCCCAAGCTCGATTTTGACGCGACGTTTGGCAGCCACGTCCTTCACCAGCGCTAAAAAACTCTCCTTCAGTTCAGCAAGATCTGCAGCGTCATACGCGCGCACATCCAGGCTTAATCCAAACTCTCCAGGCACGATGGTTAGCCCATGGCGCGCGCTGTTTGTCTGAAACTCGCCAATGGTACAGGCCATCAAACGACCGGATTGATCCCACTCCGCCCAGATCTTGTCGAGTCCAAGTGCAATATCGGCACCCGCAAGCGACGCATCATGACGATAACGACGACCTAGGCCAACATGACCGTACTCGCCAGTGATCTTGATCTTTGGGTAACGAAAATTGCCCGGCACTCCGGAGCCAATCGCGATCGCATGCCCATCTATAGCAAGGCTAGGAGCTTGCTCAATATGCACTTCCATGAAAGCTTTGACATTTTGTGGTGTCAGGTACGCATCGCCGCGCTTAACCGCATCAGGGTCACCGCCCGCTTCGCGCAAATGCTCTGCTAAGCTGCGTCCTGTATCAATGCGCTTGGCCTGCAAGGCAGCAGCCTGCAGAGATCCAAGGGCACCGCGACTCCCGATATACGACACCTGGAACCAGATGCTTTCCTCGGCGCGCACACCCATCACGACGATGTCGCATTCTGGCTGTAGGCCGGTTTCCTGGATCGCTTCCACAGCAATTAAGCCAGCGACGACTCCGGCAGCTCCGTCATAGTTGCCGCCCGCTGCGACGGAGTCAAGATGCGAGCCAATCACAATTGCCGGGGCGGAGCGATCTCGACCAGGCAACACCATATAGGTGTTGCGCATATGGTCATGTCGAATCTCTAAACCAAGATCAGCGGCGTACTTCTCGACCAGTTCGTGGGCGAACTGCTCACCCGCCCCATACGTATCACGCGTGACGCCGCCTCGTTTGGCATCAAGGCTACCCTCGCGCAATTGCTCAAACAGCCATTGCGCCTCAGGATAAAGACTCATGACAAGGGAATCGACCTTAAGGCGAGCATTCATGCAAAGGAATCCTATAGCCATCTAGAATTTACCAACGAAAACGCTAGAAGCGATTGAAGAGAGTATTAGTGTTTAATGATACAGAATACTTTTTATTGCGACACGACCTTTTGAATATCATTGCCTTATTCGTTATCGGGCTAGGCGCATCGATTGCCCCGCTAGACTTCTCTGTGAATGTCGCTTTTCCAGCGATTTCAGAGGCGTTCTCGCTTCCCACCAAAAGTATTCGCTGGATTCCCTTCTCTTACGTACTGACGTATGGGGTGCTCGTGATTGGTTTTGGAGCCTTGGGAGATCGCCTTGGGCACCTGCGGGTATTTAGGACTGGGCTTGTGCTGGCCATCATCGCGCTGACGCTCTGCGCCTTAGCCCCGACCTATCCTTGGCTAATCGCCGCACGGGTTTTGCAAGGGATCGCGATGGCCTTAACCTTGTCGTGCGCACCCGCCATTGTGACCTTCCTATATGACGAGACACAACGCACAAGAGCCTTGTCTCTCTACGGAAGCATGACAGCAATCGCAAGCGTGGCCGCGCCACTCATCGGCGGCGTAATGATTGCCTGGTTGGACTGGCCAGGGGTCTACTGGTTTAGGGTCCCCATCGCGATCATCGCGCTGGCTTTCTTGCCTTTGTTAACGCCAAGGCTCAGGGCAAACGCACAGAACAGCGAGACCCCCTCGGCACTGCCCAGACCTTCAACGCTGGGATTGCTGTTTCGTACAAGCCACCAAGACAAGCGCTTTCTCTGGATAAACATCGTAAGCGCAGTCTTACAACTAGCGACCTTTGCCGTCCCCTTGTTGGTACCCTACTACCTCTCAACAGTCGCGGCCTGGCCAGCAGAACGAATCGGAATCGTTTTGGGCTGTTGGGCGAGCGGCACGCTGCTTGGCTCGATGCTCACTGGGCTTATTTCTAAGCGTTTGGCATCTAACTTTATTGCCTATGGAGCTGCCTGGATATGCACCAGCGGTTTGATTTGTGTCATGTTGTGGTCTGACGTCCCAAACTGGACCCTCATTTTCTTTTCCATGCTCCTCCAAGGCGTTGGCTTAGGGCTATTTCAAGTGGCGTGCGCAGACCTGATTGTCGCTAGTCTTCCTCGCCAAGCGCGCGGCGTTGCCGGCGGCATCACAGTCTTTACACGTACGGTTGGTGTCGTAACGGGAGCAATCTTTTGGCTCTGGGTCCTGCAACTCGCCGATCCTGGGGTGAGCAGTCAAGTTGTGCAAACCAAGCAAATATTCATGGCTGGTTTTAAAAGTGTTTTTTTATGTGCGGCTGGTTTGGTAGCAGCTTGCCTCGTATTCACCAAACTACGCACCAATTTATGGTTGCCTGATCCTGAGAGAAATAAAAATGTCTGATCGTGATACCAGTGGTCGTGCTTGGCAAATACTTCCGAGTGAATACCTTAGTCAACGGCCTGCAAGCTATAAAGTGAGTCAGCCTGCGTCTCAATATCTCACGATGGAAGATGGTTGCCGTATTGCGATAGACACGTACTTACCTGAAAGACTCGCGACAGCCGGCGCAGCCGTTCCACCAAGCAAATTTCCCACGATTGTCATTCTTACACCCTACTACCGACGATTCAAACTTAGCGGGCCAAATGCAGATCCCAGTCCAAACGCGGCAAAGTATCGCGATTTTTTTATACCGCGCGGCTATGCACTGGTCGTTGTTGACGTGCGTGGAACCGGAGCTAGCTTCGGAACGCGCGACTCTTTTCGCTCGCCACGCGAGCTAAGTGATTACCGTGAAGTCGCAGATTGGATTGTCGCTCAGCCGTGGTCTGACGGTTCGCTTGGCTCGACTGGCATTTCCTACCTTGGAGCCGCTGCATGCTTTTTAGCGAGTACAGGTCATCCTGCAGTCAAAGCTATTGCACCGCTTTTTTCTGTATCGGACACCTACTCCGATCATGTGTTTCCTGGCGGACTCAAGTGCACCACTGTAACGGAGCACTACGACGATTTAGTACAAGCTTTGGATCGCGATCAACGCGCTGAGTTAAAACGCTACCCTTACTTCGCCGACCCCTTATTTGCGGGACCACAGCCTGTGGATGCGGATACAGATGGCTCTCTGGCTCAGCAAGCGGTCGCTGAGCATCAAAATAATTTCAAGTTGCGCGATTTCGCACCAGAAATGGCTTTCCGCGAGGAAGTGTCATTACATGACCCTAATTTGCACAGTGGTGTCTGCAGCCCCTATTGGTACATGGACCAAGTGTCTGAACTCGTTGCGATCTATTCGGTCTCAGGATGGTATGACGGCAGCTCCTATGTGAACGGATCAATTTCACGTTTTCTATCCCGCAAGAATGTGGATGATCGACTGCTTCTTGGTCCTTGGGATCATGGCGCTCGCGGAAATGGGTCACCTTGGCGCGGAGAAAAGCTTGAGGCTGAATTCCCGCTGATGGCCGAAATACTTCGCTTTTTTGATGCACACCTCATGGGTTTACAAACAGGCATTGAAAAAGAAATGCCTATTCACTTCCACACCGTTCATCAAGAAACGTGGCAGAGCGCTACTCAGTGGCCTCCGGTACAGACGATACAAAAAATGTATCTGCAAAAAAATGCGTCGCTCGGCACCAAAGCAGACTCCACTGAGACCAAGGCAACCTACCAGGTCGACTTTACACTGGGCACAGGCTCGTCTACACGCTACGAACGACTGGAAGCCAAAGCTGTCAACGCGTTTTATGGCGACTGGCCGAAGCACGAAAAACGTATGCTCTCCTTTAGTAGCTCCGTCATAGATCGCGACACCACACTATCTGGTCATGTCATCGTTGACTTAAACGTCGCAACCTCAGAGCGCGATGCAGCGCTCTTTGTCTACTTGTCCGAAGTGGATTCGGATGGACGACCTTGGTTTGTGACGGATGGAGCACTACGTATGTTGCACCGACAGACGTCCATCTGCCCGTCTCAGTATCAAACGACCTGGCCGTATCGCAGCTTTTACAGAAAAGACACGCAATTGATGACACCTCACGAAGCTAGCCAATTGCGTTTTGCGTTGCTACCAATTTCTTGGACCTTTAAAGCAGGGAGTTGCATACGTCTTTCGATCTCGGGTGCTGACGCCGACCACTTCGCTCAGATCCCGCACGGACGGCCACCGCTACTGTCAATCACATTGGGTGGTGAATCGGCATCCTTTATAGAAATGCCGATCCAAACCTAAGTGCGTTAAGCGCCTGCCTTGAACGATTTATTCCAATACTCAAGTACCTGAGTTTTCTCAGACACCAAGGACTTGGAATCGTAGGGGAGCACACGCTTGATTTCGCTATCGCTGAAGCTGACACGCGCTTTCAAATCCGCCGGCAAGTCTGCGTTACGCACTGTTGGTGCATAGCCCATCGCTTTAGCAAACTCGACCTGCCCCTTCGGATCCATCATTGCATTCAAAAACTTCCAGGCACCGGGCTTGTTGCGAGCATTTTTAGGCACAGCGCCTTCAAACGTCACAGCGACGGCGCCCTCTTTAGGCACCACAAAACCGAGAGGCAAGCCAGCATCCTGCCACTGCAAGGCGCGCGCCTTCCACATGCAAGTCATCCAGATCTCACCAGACTTCAGTGCAGCAGCAACTGCTTCGTTTGACGGAAATACCTTGGGATCATTCTTCTTGATTTTGGCGAGCATATCCATGCCGGCTTTGAAGGTCGACATATTGCCGCCATTTGCCAGACCAACGAAAAGCGTGTTGGCCACGTGCAAGATATCCGAAAACCCAACACGACCGCGATATTTTGGATCTGTCGCTGCAGCAAACGAATCCGGCGGTGTCGGGATTTTTTCCTTGTTATAGACCAACACCATTGCACTAAAAATATGCGGAATCGAATAGGAAGTGCGGAACTGCTCATACGTATTAGCGAAATTAGGCGTATTGGCTAGGCTTACTGTCTCAAACGGATCGATAAGGGACAAGTCATACATGTCAACGTCCTGCAAGAGAGCGACATCCATCGAACCACGACGAGATTTTGTTTCAGCGCGAATTTTTGTTGCACGTGCAACCGCATTGCCTGTATCAAAAACAACTGGAGCCCCAGCCAACGGGTTCACAATCTTTTGCAGTAGATTTTGATAGTCGCCGCCCCATGTGCCGACAACAACGTTTGCGTCCTGCGCCAACGCTTCGCGACCAAAAAGTGGCAAAGCAGAAGCCAAAAGTAGTCCAGAGGACGATTTCAAAAAAGTACGTCGCTTAAAGGTCGTTGTTTGCATAAAAACTCCTTGGTGAAGACAAAGAAATTTGACTCGAGTGACCTCGCCCTGATGGGGCTACCCCACTCATTGGATACAGCTTAACCGCTGCCTGCTCAAAATGCTTGGAAATTTCATCGGCACTTAGATCCCGCGTAATCACGATAATCACATCAGGACGATCTTTTTGCATCGACATGCGACGGGGCATGCCGTACGTTGTGCCCACCCCCTGAATGAGAATAGGCTCTTCGCAGTCCGTCACCTTGACCAGCGCTTTCACGCGCAGGAGCTTTTCACCCGCTAACCCTGCAAGATCATCCAGCCACCAGGACAAGTTTTCCCAAGAGATATCAGGTGCGGCCTCACCGCGCAAAACATGTATGCGATTATGTTCTAACCCATCCTCTCGCGTAAAACTCAAGCTAGCCGCCGCGGCATCAGCAATCGACATAGTGCTCTCGCCCGTCGAGGCGAAGGCTGCGTCAACCAACGCCGTGCGGTCGCGTCCAGACACGATTTCAGCCAGAGGATTGAGCGCTCGTGCATGTCGCACACGCTCATTAAGGGTCACATCGTCGACAAGATCAATCTTTGTCAAAACAATTTTTTGTGCGGCAGCGAGTTGAGCGGCAGCGTCCTCAAACTGCTCTGTGCGCAATCCGCCCAATTGTGCATCGAGCGTAGAGACGACCGAAACATGCAAACCACGCTTTGAAAGCTCGGGATCTGCTAAAGACGCCAGAATAGGCCCAGGTCTGGATAGCCCACTGGTTTCGAGAATCACCCGACGCAGCGCGAGCGAACCTGCTGGACGCGGCGAATCTAATAGATCCGCAACAGTCGTCACTAAACTACTGCGCATGGAACAACAAACACATCCGTTAGCCAGCATGCGCAGATCAAGTGTATCCTGCGCCTCTGCAACCAAGACCCCATCAATGCCGATGTCGCCTGCTTCATTCACAATAACAGCTGTGTCACGAAGCTGGGCTTGACGCAAAAAGTCTGAGAGCAGCGTTGTCTTTCCGCTACCTAAAAAGCCACATAAGACAACAAGCTCAACGGGCTGGCGGTCTATCATCTTCGCTACCCACCCAGCTCTGATTCACCATGTCGCGCACTTCGGCCAATAGTTGCTCAGTGTCGTACACCACGCCAGCACGAATCGTATAACGCAACGAACGCTTCCATTCCGCCTTCGATGTCTCGTCATTTAAGCGTATGGCGCCAGTACCGTACATGAGTTTGAAGTCTTCAAGCGGATTCAGGTCATGCACCAGTAAATCGGCACGCTTGCCCACATCGATCGAACCCGTGTCATCCTCTAGACCCAAGAGCTCAGCACCAAGCGATGTGGCAGCACGCATTACTTCAAGAGGATGGAATCCGGCCTCCTGCAATAATTCCAACTCTCGAATTAAACCAAAGCCATAGATTTGATAGATAAAGCCTGAATCACTTCCCGTGCAAACACGTCCGCCAAGGTTCTTATACTCGTTTACAAATTGCATCCACAACTGATAATTCTGCTTCCACTCGACTTCGTTGGTCGTGCTCCAACGATACCAATACGCGCCATGCCCACCACGTTGGGGCTGGAAGTATTTCCAAATCGTTTTAACCGTGTAGTCGCCGTGCCAGTCAGCCCTGCGTGCCCGCATTAAGTCGCGATTCGCATCATAGATATTAAAAGTTGGCACAAAGGTATGACCAACCTCAAGAAACTGTTCGAGCACGTCGTTCCATTTCCGGCTGCCAGGCTGAGCAGCTTGCATGAACATCTGCCCGGA
>CAMCWG010000143.1 GCA_945882005.1 Bordetella parapertussis | reverse complement strand
GACAGGCAAAGCTTGCAGGTCAGACAAACGCACTTGTGCGTACAGATGGTCATCAAGAATAGAGAAGCCACGCTTTGGCAAACGACGCTGCAAAGGCATTTGACCGCCTTCGAAGCCGACTTTATGAAAGCCACCGGCGCGCGAGCTCTGACCTTTGTGGCCACGACCAGCGGTTTTACCTAAGCCGGAGCCAATACCACGACCAACACGACGCTTTGCGTGTGTCGAGCCAACGGCAGGCTTGAGCGTATTTAGTTGAGTAATCGACATCGTGATTCCTTTCAGACTTCCGAAACAGTCACGAGATAATCAACTTTGTTGATCATTCCGCGAACTTCGGGAGTGTCTTTGAGCACTTTGCTGCTGTTGAGACGACGCAAACCCAGACCGCGCACTGTGTCGCGGTGGTCTTGCTTTGTACCGATGGTCGAACGGACCAAGGTGACTTTGACTTGTTTATCAGCCATGACTTACCCCAGGATCTCTTCGACGGTTTTGCCGCGTTTTGCAGCAACTTCCGACGGGGTGAGGGAAGCGCGCAAGCCATTCAGCGTTGCACGAACCATGTTGTAAGGGTTGCTCGAGCCGAGGCTTTTCGCCACGACGTTACGCACGCCCATCACATCAAAAATTGCGCGCATTGGGCCGCCGGCAATAACGCCAGTACCTTCTGCCGCAGGCGAAATCAGCACTGTCGATGCGCCATGCTTACCGACCACGGTGTGGTGGAGCGTGCCGTTCTTCAATGAAACTTTGAACATCTCGCGACGCGCTTGTTCCATTGCTTTCTGAACCGAGACTGGCACTTCACGTGCTTTGCCCTTGCCCATGCCGACGCGGCCATCGCCGTCGCCAACTACGGTCAGCGCAGCAAAGCTCATTGTGCGACCACCTTTAACGACTTTGCTGACGCGGTTAACCGCGATCATTTTTTCGCGAAGACCGTCATCACGCTCTTCAGGAGCGTTCTTGCGTTGTTCTTTAGCCATTTGACTGTTCCTCGCTTAAAACTTCAGGCCGGCTTCACGCGCGGCATCGGCCAGGGCTTTTACACGGCCGTGGTAACGGAAACCCGAACGATCAAAAGCGACGAGCTCAATACCAGCAGCTTTAGCTTTCTCTGCGACACGCTTGCCAACCAATGTTGCAGCGGCTGTATTGCCACCACCACCAGTTTGACCAGCGAGTTGCTGACGCACTTCTGCTTCAACCGTCGAGGCTGAAACAAGGATGCGATCGCCTTCAGGCGAAATAATGTTTGCGTAGATGTGCAGATTCGAGCGGAAAATCTGGAGGCGATTAACTCGCAGCTCGGCGATTTTATTACGCGTCGGTACGGCACGACGCAAACGGGAAATTTTTTTGTCCATGATGTTTCCTTGTTTGCGCGATTATTTCTTCTTGGTTTCTTTAATGATGACGTGCTCGTCAACATAACGAACGCCCTTGCCTTTGTAAGGCTCTGGCGGACGATATGCGCGAAGCTCTGCAGCCACCTGACCAACAACTTGCTTGTTGGAACCCTTCAGGACGATTTCCGTCTGTGTTGGGCATTCGGCTTTTACGCCTTCAGGCATTGGATGCACGACATCGTGCGAAAAACCAAGTTGCAATTTGATCGCGTTGCCTTGCACGGCGGCGCGGTAACCCACGCCAACAAGCGTCAACTTACGCTCAAAGCCTTTGCTTACACCAGTGACCATGTTGGCAACCAGAGCACGCAAGGTGCCTGACATTGCTTTGGCCTGGCGAGAATCATTTGCAACGATAAACGACAGCTTACCTGCGTCTTCGTTGACGATGACATCGCCATTCAGTGTCTGCGTCAGGGTGCCCAGAGGGCCTTTGACGGTAATCAGATCGGACTTGATCGAAGCCTCAACGCCCTTAGGCAGTTCGACTGGATATTTTGCGATACGTGACATTAGGTTCTCTCCTTAAGCCACGTAGCAGAGCACTTCGCCGCCCACGCCATTGGCGCGCGCTTTGCGATCGGTCATCACGCCACGCGAGGTGGAGACGATGGCGACACCCAGGCCGTTCATAACCTGAGGAATGTTGCTGTGACCTTTGTAGATACGCAGGCCAGGGCGCGAGACGCGTTCGATGCGCTCGATCACTGGACGGCCAGCATAGTACTTAAGGGTGATTTCGAGTTCAGGCTTTTGGGCCGTACCCTTGATCTGGAAACCGTCGACATAACCTTCGTCCTGAAGCACGGCAGCAATAGCTGCCTTGAGCTTGGAGGAGGGCATGGTCACCGATGTTTTATCTACCTGCTGCGCATTACGAATGCGAGTCAGCATATCGGCGATTGGGTCGCTCATGCTCATGTTTTATTCTCCTACCAGCTAGCTTTGGTCATGCCGGGGATTTCACCCTTCATGGCCAATTCGCGCAGTTTCATGCGGCCAAGTCCGAACTTGCGGAATACTCCGCGAGCGCGGCCCGTAATCGCGCAGCGGTTACGCTGGCGAATAGGACTTGCGTTACGGGGCAGCTGCTGCATCTTGAGCCGTGCCTCATAGCGCTCTTCGTCGGTCTTGGATGAATCTTCGATGATTGCCTTGAGGGCAGCACGCTTGGCAGCAAATTTCTCTGCTGTTTTTACGCGCTTTACATCGCGATTGATCATTGAAAGTTTAGCCACGTCTGCGCCCCTTAGTTGCGGAACGGGAAGCTAAAGGCTGTCAACAGCGCTTTGGCTTCTTCGTCGGTCTTCGCGGTGGTGGTGATGCTGATGTTCATCCCACGCAACACGTCAATTTTGTCGTATTCAATTTCGGGGAAAATGATCTGCTCTTTCACACCGATGTTGTAGTTGCCACGACCGTCAAACGCACGACCCGAAATTCCGCGGAAGTCACGCACACGTGGCAGAGCCACGGACACGAGACGGTCGATGAATTCGTACATGCGCTGGCCACGCAGTGTCACCATGCAACCAATTGGATAGTCTTCGCGGATTTTGAAACCTGCGATAGCCTTTTTGGTCTTGGTCACAACTGGCTTTTGGCCGGCGATCTTGGTGAGGTCTGATACAGCGTGCTCGATGACTTTTTTGTCAGCAACAGCTTCAGACACACCCATGTTGAGCGTGACTTTAGTGATGCGTGGTACCTGCATCACACTTTCGTATCCGAACTGCTCACGCAGTTGCGGTGCAATTTTTTGCTGGTAGAGCTCTTGGAAACGTGACATATTGAGCTCCCTTATGCTTTCGCGCCAACGGGCTCGCCGCTGGAACGATAAACACGAACTTTACGACCGTCGACTTCTTTGATGCCGACGCGCTCACCCTTGCCAGTGGCAGGGTTGAACAATGCGATGTTCGAGATATGGATAGGCATTGTCTTTTCGATAATGCCGCCAGTGGTGCCTTGCATTGGGTTGGGGCGCACATGCTTTTTAACCATGTTGATGCCTTCGACCAACACGTGGTCTGCATCGACACGCTCGAGCACGGTACCGCGACGCTTTTTGTCACGACCCGTCAAAACGATAACTTCGTCGCCTTTGCGAATTTTGTTCATGTCGGCTCCTTACAGCACTTCAGGCGCCAAAGACACGATCTTCATGAACTTCTCGCCACGCAGTTCGCGGGTGACGGGTCCGAAGATGCGCGTGCCGATGGGCTCGAGCTTGGCGTTGAGCAAAACGGCAGCATTGCCACCGAAACGAATAAGCGAACCGTCTTTACGACGGACGCCTTTTGCCGTACGAACGACGACTGCGTTGTAGATCTCGCCTTTTTTGACGCGGCCACGAGGGGCTGCATCTTTGACGGTCACTTTGATAACGTCGCCGATAGCGGCATAACGGCGCTTGGAACCGCCGAGCACCTTGATGCACATGACAGAGCGTGCACCAGTGTTATCGGCCACGTCCAGCGTGGTCTGCATTTGGATCATGATTTTTCCTGTTCCAACTTAACCAACTCACCTGCTTGCTTTTTAGCTTGCAGCCAAATCAGTCAGTTTTGGTCCCGTTAGGTGCCACAGGGCACCCTGGGTTGAAATCTGCTAAACAATCTTTCTGCTTTTGTCGGCTGTTGGGCTTTAAACCTGGCTACTCGCCTGCTGGTTTTTGACCTGACCGCGCAACAAATGCGGGAAAGCCGTGCAGTATATCCCGATATTTTTTTTTGTGCAAGTCTTCGCAACTTGTGTCATATTACCAACATCGGAAGCAACCATTGGAACCAGTATGTACGAAAAACTATCGCTTTACATCAACGGCCAGTTTATCTCCGGCGAAGGCCGCAAGATGCAGGACGTCATTAACCCTGCCACCCAAGAAGTTCTGGGCCAACTGCCCCATGCGTCCAATGCTGACCTAGACATGGCTCTGCAGGCGGCCGAGAAGGCCTTCGCGACCTGGAAGAAGTCCTCCCCGATGGACCGCTCGGCCATTTTGCGCAAAGTTGGTCAGCTCACGCGTGACCGCTCAAAGGAAATTGCTCGCAACATGACCCTGGACCAGGGTAAGCCGCTCGCTGAGGCGCTGGGTGAGGTTGTAGGCTGCGCAGACCATTGTGACTGGCATGCTGAAGAGTGTCGCCGCATCTATGGCCGTGTCGTGCTTCCACGTAGCCCAGACGTGCGTCAGTTGGTGCTCAAGGAACCGATTGGTGTTTGTGTTGCCTTCACACCCTGGAACTTCCCATACAACCAGGCGATCCGGAAGATTTGTGCCGCGATCGGCGCCGGTTGCACAATCATTCTGAAGGGCCCAGAAGATTCACCCAGCGCCGTCATGGCGATTGCTCAGATGTTCCATGATGCAGGTCTGCCACCAGGCGTATTGAACCTGGTGTGGGGCGAGCCTGCCAAAGTGTCTGACTACCTGATCCGCTCACCTATCTCGCGTAAGGTCTCCTTCACGGGTTCGGTTCCTGTGGGCAAACAGCTTGCTGCTTTAGCTGGCGCACACATGAAGCGCGTCACGATGGAGTTAGGTGGCCATTCACCTGTATTGGTGTTTGACGATGCAGACATCGATCGTACTGCAACGATGTTGGCTAAGTTCAAGATTCGCAATGCTGGTCAAGTTTGTGTGTCACCTACACGCTTCTACGTTCAGAAGAAAGCCTACGACAAGTTCTTGGCGAAGTTCACAGATGTTCTCAAGAGCGTCAAGGTCGGCAATGGCTTGGATGACGGTGTTGAGATGGGGCCACTTGCGCACGAGCGTCGTGTGCCAGCTATCGCACGTTTCGTTGAAGACGCACGCAAGCGTGGCGCAAAGATTGAGATCGGCGGTGACGCGCCATCAGGCAAAGGCTTCTTCTTTCCACCAACGGTTATTACAGGTCTGAAAGACGACGCCATGCTGATGACTGAAGAACCTTTTGGTCCTATCGCACCGGTTGTGCCGTTTGATGACGTCGACGAGGTCATTGCACGTGCCAATAGCTTGCCCTTTGGTCTGTCGAGCTACGTGTTCACGAACTCATTGCAGACTGCAACGAAGGTGTCGAACTCGATCGAGGCTGGTATGGTTAACATCAACCACTTCGGTAGTGCTTTGCCTGAAACACCATTTGGTGGAATCAAGGATAGCGGCATCGGTAGTGAGGGTGGCGCAGAAACTTTTGATGGCTATCTCGTTACGAAATTTGTAACGCACATCTAAAGCATCGCACGGATGCGGGGTAGACAGAAATCTTGTTGCCCTGCTCTGAGTTTTTAAAAACAAAAACGCGACGATTTTATTCGTAGCGTTTTTGTTTGGTCTGACAACAACCGTTGTTTGCGCAGTGAGCGCAAACGCGTTTAGATCACACGTGCGGCTTCGATCAACTTCGTTGCGGTCCAGGACTTGGAACGCGAAATTGGACGGCCTTCAGCAATCTCAACGGTATCGCCTTCGTTGAACTGATTGGTCTCGTCATGTGCTTTGTATTTAGCAGAGCGCATGATGATCTTGCCAAGCACTGGGTGCTTAACGCGACGCTCGACCAGCACAACAATGGTTTTATCCATTTTGTTGCTGACGACTTTACCAACCAGCGTACGTTGACGCTTAGGTTTTGTAGTTTGAGCTGTGGTCATATTATTTTCCCGCCTTCTCAGTCATCAGTGTGCGAACGCGAGCGATGTCGCGACGTACTTTGCTGATTTGACTGTGGTTGGTGAGCTGTTGGGTTGCTCGCTGCATACGCAGACCGAATTGCGCCTTCAAAAGGCTCTCAAGTTCTTGTCCAAGTTCTGCAGCAGATTTTGCACGAAGTTCGCTTGCTTTCATATCGTTTCCTTAAGCACCGATGTGACGCGCGACGAATGTGGTTGCGATCGGCAATTTCGCAGCAGCGAGGCGGAACGCCTCACGCGCGATTTCTTCGCTCACACCTTCCATTTCGTACAACACTTTGCCGGGCTGAATTTCAGCAACCCAGTACTCGGGGTTACCTTTACCGTTACCCATCCGCACTTCCGCAGGCTTTTGTGAAATTGGCTTGTCGGGGAAGATACGAATCCAGATACGACCACCACGTTTAATGTGACGGTTAATGGCACGACGGGCTGATTCGATTTGACGAGCAGTCAGGCGGCCGCGACCGGTTGCCTTAAGACCGTACTCGCCAAACGAAACGTTAGCGCCGCGCGTAGCCAGGCCGGTATTACGGCCTTTCTGCTCTTTGCGATATTTCCTGCGTGCTGGTTGCAGCATGCTTATTCTCCTTCAGGCGCTGGCGCAGCGGCATCAGCCTTGCGCGGTGCGCGACCACGACCTGCGGGACGGGCTCCGGCCGGACGTGCACCTTCGGGCTTGTCAGCACGTGGGGCGCGACGCGGACGACGCTCTTCTTCGCGAGGTGCGGCGGTTTCAACAGGCAATTCGCCGTTAGCCAGCATATCGCCTTTGTAGACCCAAACCTTGATGCCGATCACGCCATAAGTCGTGTGGGCTTCAGAGGTGCCGTAATCGATATTCGCACGCAGTGTATGCAATGGCACACGGCCTTCGCGATACCACTCTGTACGAGCAATCTCGATACCATTCAGACGGCCAGCACTCATGATCTTGATGCCTTGGGCACCGAGACGCATGGCGTTTTGCATGGCGCGCTTCATGGCGCGGCGGAACATAATCCGCTTTTCGAGCTGTTGCGAGATCGAATCAGCAATCAGTTGCGCATCGATTTCAGGCTTGCGAACTTCTTCGATGTTGACGTGCACTGGCACGCCCATCAAACGCTGCAAGTCTGCCTTCAGGCCTTCGATGTCCTCGCCACGCTTACCGATCACGATACCTGGACGAGCCGAGTAAATCGTAATACGTGCGTTTTTAGCGGGGCGCTCGATGACCACGCGGCCAACTGACGCTTGCTTCAGTTTCTTTTTGAGGTATTCACGTACGCGGATGTCGGAGGCAAGCATGCCACCAAAATCTTTGTCGTCTGCATACCACTTTGAGCCCCAGTTACGTGTAACCGCAAGGCGGAACCCAATCGGGTGTATTTTCTGACCCATCGTGACTCCTTAGGCTCCGACCTTCACAGTAATGTGGCAGGTCTGCTTTTCAATCTGGTTACCGCGCCCTTTGGCT
>CAMCWG010000142.1 GCA_945882005.1 Bordetella parapertussis | reverse complement strand
AAGCCCTGAATAGTCAAATCTTTGCGCGACTGGATGCGATCCGCACACGGGCTGCGTCACTGGCGGGCGATTCAACGCCTGATCCAGCGCTTATACGTCTATTGCAAGACGCAAGCCAGCCTCCGCCGATCGAAGCGATATACAGCGTAGGTGACCAGCCGGTTATTCTGTATTGGGATAGTGCAATTGCATCCAAGTCCCGAAGACCAGTCTTAGCACGCCCTGTACCACCAGTCTCGGCCTTAACTACAACGAGGAACGTCATCCCTTGGCTGTTGGGCTTGCTCGCACTTTTGCTGATCCTCTTTTTGCTGTGGTGGTTGTTTTGCCCGCTTTCGCCGAGACAAGCTGCGCCAGCACTGCCTCAGACCATACCAACGACGCCAGAGGTATCGCCACAACCGCCCGTTGTTCCTCCGGTAGTGCCGGAGCCAATCCCTGCTACGCCGGATCCGCCCGCACAAGAGGCACCTAAGCCAGAACCTGAACCGCAGACAAAACCGCTCGACCAGCCAGTTGAAGATCCTCCGCCAGAACCGGTGAAGCCCGAGCCTCCGCCTCCGCCTCCGCCAAAGCCGGTGCCCAAGCCCCCGGTGACGATCGACAATGCGAAGAATGTTTGTCCAGGTGATAGGCCACCTGAACTCGCGCCAGAAATGGTTGTCATGTTTGATTCATCGGGATCGATGGACTTGAATATTTCGGCTACGCCTGAAGATGAGAAATGGTTGGGTCAGTTAAAACAGCGCGCAAGCCGTCCTGGCTATCGACCAACACCAGCTGAAATGGCACGCTATGAGCAACTGACGGCAGAGCCAACTCGCATCTCAATCGCTCGCCAGGCGACCATTGGTGTTGTGCAACGCTTACCCCGAGACGTGCAATCAGGTCTTGTTGTTGCTGAGAGTTGTCCGAATGCAAACAATATGGGGCGTTTTCCCCCAAGCCAGCGTGGGCAAATGATTAACCGGCTGTCTCAGCTAACACCCAAGGGTGGAACGCCCCTTGGAGATGGCTTGTACGAAGCAGGGCAACTTGTCGATGGCGTCACACGCGAAGCGATGATCTTGTTAGTTTCCGACGGCGCTGAATCCTGTAACGGCGATCCATGTTACGTCGCGCAACAACTCAAAAAAACCAAGCCGCATCTAAAAATAAATGTCGTGGATATCGGTGGGACGGGTGCGGCGAACTGCGTCGCAGCAGCCACTGGTGGCAAAGTCTATACCGCAACCAGTGTAAAAGAGCTGAACATCAGCTTAGACCGCGCAGCACAAGACGCACTTGGACCGACAAATTGCAAAAAATAATGGGCGCATATCGCGCCCATTACTCATGATGATTTACTTCAAGCCCTCTGCCGCCAAAGCGGCTTGTACCGAGGCATCTGCGGACATACGGTTGTAGTGTGCTTGCAAGTTGGGCATATCTGATATGTCGATTTTTTTGGCATTCGCCCAGCGCAAGGTCACGTATAAATAGGCGTCTGCGACGGAGCGTCCTTCGGACAACCAGTCGCGTCCAGCGAGATGCTTGTCAACGATTGCATACATTTCACGCACGCGTTGGGATGCATTTTTACTTAACTCAGATTGGCCGCCAGCCTCCGATACCAACCTAGCCGCACCGAAAATCATGCTGTAGGTCTTATGGATATCCGAGTTACAAAACGCCAGCCAACGACGTGCTTCTGAGCGGGCCTTAAGCGACTCACCACCGAGTAGCTTTGCCTCTGGATTTTTCTCTGCAAGGTATTCAAGAATTGCACAGTTCTGCGTGAGAGTGAAGCCCGCATCGTCTATGGCGGGGACTGCTCCCATTGGGCTGACCGCAAGAAAGGGCGCCTGTTTCAGTGCGTCACGGCCCACGGCGACGTATTCAAAGGGCTTTCCGACCCACTGCAGCGCAATATGGTCGACGAGTGAGCACGCACCGGGTAATCCGTATAGTTTCATGTCTGAATTCCTTGTCTATGAATGGCCAAAGCATAACTCTTGAACTCACCAAAAAGGCAGAAAAGCTAGCATAAGAATTACTTGATTCAAGGCAGGGCAAAACACTGGGAAAAGGTTAACATTGCCCTATCTTATTCACTCCGTTTTAAACAAGAGGATTTGCGCATGAGCCGCCCATTTCGTATTGCAGTGCTGCCTGGTGATGGTATTGGTAAAGAAGTGATGCCAGAGGGACTCAAAGTCCTGAAAACCGCCGCAGACAAGTTTGGTTTGAATCTGGAATACCGCCACTTCGAATGGGCCTCTTGCGATTACTACGCGCAGACTGGGCAGATGATGCCTGACGACTGGAAGTCACACCTGCAGGATTGCGATGCTATCTATTTTGGAGCAGTTGGCTGGCCAGCAATCGTGCCTGACCACACTTCACTCTACGGTTCGTTGTTGAAATTCCGTCGCGAATTTGATCAATACATCAACCTGCGTCCGGTTCGCTTATTCGACGGCGTGCCATGCCCGCTTGCTAATCGCAAAGCAGGGGACATCGACTTCTTCGTCGTCCGCGAGAACACTGAAGGCGAATACTCGGCCGTCGGTGGCAAGATGTTCGAAGGCACTGATCGCGAAATCGTTTTGCAAGAGTCCATCTTTACGCGCGTTGGTTGTGATCGCGTCTTGCGCTTCGCTTTTGAGATGGCCTCGCGCCGTGCACGTAAGCACCTGACGATTGCGACAAAATCGAATGGTATTGCAATCAGCATGCCATACTGGGACGAGCGTGCTGCGGAGATTGGCAAAGAGTACCCGGGCGTCACAACAGACAAACAGCACATCGATATCTTGTCTGCTCGGTTTGTCCTGACACCTGATCGCTTCGACGTAGTGGTTGCGTCAAACTTGTTTGGAGATATCCTGTCGGATCTCGGCCCCGCTTGCACCGGCACAATCGGCTTAGCACCTTCGGCAAACCTCAATCCAGACCGTAAGTTCCCATCACTGTTCGAGCCTGTGCACGGCTCTGCACCTGACATCGCAGGTAAGAACATTGCGAATCCCATTGCGATGATCTGGTCTGGTGCGTTGATGTTGGACTATCTCGGTCGCGGCCTGACCGGTGCAGCGCAGAAGCCTTACTTGGATGCGCACGATGCGATCGTTAAAGCAATTGAAGACGTACTCGTTCAAGGCCCACACACGCCGGACCTGGGCGGTAAAGCAAGCACGAGCCAAATTGGCGATGCGTTAAGCAAAGTGCTGGCGAAGTAAATCACCGGAGACCCACATGCCCGATTACACGAATCGATTTAAAAAATCACTCAAGGCCGGAGAGGCCAACATCGGGCTGTGGATCTCTATTCCTGATCCGTTCACCACCGAAATCTGCGCTACAGCTGAGTTCGATTGGATGCTGTTGGATGGCGAGCATACGCCGACTGACCCTTTGACGATCCTGTCGCAACTTCAAGCTTGTGCTGCCTACAACACGCAAGTGGTTGCGCGTCCACCAATTGGTCAGACGCATCTGATTAAGCAGTTGCTCGATTTGGGTGTGCAGAATCTGCTGATCCCGATGGTTGATACTGCTGAACAAGCGCGTGAACTGGTACAAGCTGTGCGCTACCCACCACATGGTATTCGCGGTGTCGGTTATGGATCGGCACGTGTGTCGCGCTGGGACTCACGCAAAGACTACGTCAAGATTGCGAACGATGATGTGTGTCTTCTTGTGCAAGCTGAGACAGCTACCGGTCTGAGCAATCTCGATGAGATCTGTGCAGTCGAGGGTGTAGATGGCGTATTCCTTGGCCCCTCGGATATTTCCGCTGCACTTGGCCACCTCGGTAACCCCGGTCATCCTGATGTCGTTGCAACCATTGAAAAGGGCATCGCAACGATCTTAAAACACGGCAAAGCCGCTGGGATACTCACACCTGATCGCACCTTGGCACAGCACTACCTTAAATTAGGTTGCACCTTTGTAGCAGTTGGTGTGGATGCACGCACGCTCGCGATCGGCGTGCGTGAGTTGCGGGCTGCGTTTAAGAACTAAGCGTCATCGACTCGGCCAAACCGCGCATCAATCCAAGCATCAATTCGCAACGAACCGCTTGCACACCGTGCTGACGTGCAAGCGCTACGGTCTGTCCCAAAATCGCTTCGACCTCAAGTGGGCGGTCTGCTAAAACGTCTTGCAGCATCGACGCGCGGTTTGAACCCGAGCGTTTGGTCGGTGTGACGGCCTCATCCAAATCAATCTTGCCGCGTAGATCTGTACCGCACGCTAACGCGATATCAATGACCTCGAGCATGATCTGTTTACGCAGCGCCACAACATCGGGATTGACGTTCATGTTTGCCGTAGGGAGTCTCGTGAGCGCAGCGACGGGATTCAGGGCGTAGTTGATCAGCAACTTATACCAAGTCTCGTAACGAATATCAGTCGTCGCCACACCACGGATGTTTGCCGACTGAAGCAGATCTGAGACCCGGTGCGCTCTAGCTGAGTCAGACCCATCCGGCTCACCGATCATCCAGCGATCCTTAATGTTGCTCCGGATGACACCCGGTTCGATCACCTCATTGGGTGAATAAATCACGCACCCGAGCGTCCTGTCCCGTAAACGGCTCCAGAGCTCACCATCTGGGTCCAGCAAGGGAAGAGGGGCTTGAGGAACATCCAACCCCTTGTTCCACCACCAAGGGATGCCGTTGGTCGCGAATACGGCAACCCCGTCTGGGGCCAATAACTTCTCAATCGACGCCGCTGCGGCGGGCAACGCGTTTGCTTTGAGCGTAACCAGAACGATATCCTGAGGTGGCAGGCTATCAGGGTTGTCCGTAGCAATACTTGGACGACCGGTATAAACCTCATCACCGCGATAAAGTGTCACGCCGTTACGTTTGATTGCCTCTAACTGTGGGCCACGGCAGACCAGTGAAAGTTCGTGCGGGCCCCCCGGCGGAAACTGGGCTGCAAACCGGGCGGCGAGGTGTCCGCCGACTGCGCCGGCGCCATAGATACATAGCTTCATTTCGGTATTTCCATTACTTTACATAATATACATTATGCGGTTAATACGCATGGGCAATCAGGTGCCCGTCTAGTTGTTTAAATCTCAATTTGCTGCCCCAACAACGGCACGCTCGCCTCTAGTTTGAGCTCATGCTTAATGCGCAGGCGTAGGCTGTCGGCGGCGGCTGGCTCACCATGATTCAAGAATACGCCACGCGGCTGAACTTTCGCCGTTTGTAGCCAAGCCAGGATCTCATTAGAGTCTGCGTGCGCAGACATGCCACTAATCGATATAACTTCTGCGTTGATCGGGACATCTTCGCCATAAATACGGACGGTGCGCTCCCCGGCAAGCATTCTGGCTCCGCGTGTGCCGGCCGCCTGGAACCCAGCAAATAAAATCATATTACGGTGGTCCGGCGCTAAGGTCTTGAGGTGATGCAAGACGCGTCCACCAGTTGCCATACCGCTCGCCGAAATAATCACTGACGGATACCGTATCGAATCTAGCGCCTTGGACTCCTGAGGTGTGCGGACCATCTTCGCCACAGAGCCGAGTGCTTTGCACTCTTTAGCCTCCAGGCGGTGCTCATCGCAATGGCGCTGATAGATTTCCGTCATATCGATAGCCATCGGACTGTTTAAATAGATCGGTAAGTTTGGGATGGCATTGCGCTGTTTGAGTCTGTACAAGGCTAACAAAAGTTCTTGTGCACGCCCAACGGCGAATGCCGGTATCACCACAATTCCGCCTCGTACCGCGCATCGATTGACTGCATCCGCAAGTTGAGCCTCGGGTTCGACGGTTTCGTGCACCCGATCCCCGTATGTTGATTCAGCGACAACATAGTCCGCCTGTTCGATCGGCACTGGAGCCCGCATGATTCTGTCGTTTGAACGACCTAGGTCACCAGAAAATAAAACGGTTTTGCCTTCCGCCGTCACTTCAACTGAACTCGCACCTAAGATATGGCCTGCTGGCCGTAAACGTACGTGCACACCGGGTGCGACCTCTAGCTTGCGGTCAAACTCTAACGGTTTAAACAAGCGTAAAGTCTTTTTTGCTTCAGCGACCGTGTACAGCGGGAGCGCGGGCTCGTGCGCTGTTGTATGGTGACGATTCGCAAAATCCGCTTCCTCTTCTTGCAACTTTGCACTGTCGAGCAAGAGACCGTGACACAGGTCTATTGTTGAGGGGGTCGCGTAAATCGGGCCGTGAAAGCCTTGTTTCATTAGGATCGGTAACGCACCAGAATGATCCAGGTGTGCATGGGACAACACTACCGCAGCTAACTTGGCAGCATCAAACGGCATCTCGGTTCGATTGAGGACCCGCAGATTTTTGAAACCTTGAAATAAGCCGCAGTCGATCAGCACCTGCGTATTCGCTGTGCTGATCAGTGTCTTTGAGCCTGTAACGGTTCCAGCGGCACCTAGGAAAGTTAGTTTCATCTCGACCCCTTGGTTGCTAGTGTGTATCCATGATACAGACTATTCCTAGGATTAAAGCGCCCTACTTTTCTAGCGATTTTCAAACTTTGGCTTGCGCTTCTCTGCGAACGCAGTAATCGCTTCGCGATGGTCGAACGTCGTCTGCACAAGTGCCTGATAGGCAGATGCCATATCGAGTGAAACAGGCAGACTCACATGTTGAGAGTCACGCACCAATTTTTTACTCGCACGAATCGCGTGCACAGGATGCGAAGCGATGCGTGCCGCCATCGCACGTGCTTCATCCATTAGCGCTGCATCATCAACGATCTTTGAAACAAGACCAATGCGCGCAGCCTCTTCACCGTCAATAAAGTCACCTGTAAATGTCATCTCAAACGCTTTGGAAAGTCCGACGGCACGAGGTAAGAACCAGGCACCCCCGTCGCCGGAAACTAGACCGACGCGTGCAAAGCTTTCGCCAAATTTTGCACTGCGCGCGGCAATGCGAATATCGCACATCGTCGCGAGGTCACAGCCTGCTCCGATCGCAGCGCCATTCACCGCTGCAATGATTGGTGCCTCAAGATTGTAGAGAGCGACGGGTACGCGTTGAATGCCCTCTGTGTAATAACGCCGCACATCCACGGGGGCCTTTTGAACGGACGCTGTGCTGCGATCCTGCATCTTCTTGACGTTGCCACCAGAGGAGAAGCCCTCACCGGCACCAGTCAAAATAACGCAACCAACGCTGTAGTCTTTATTGATCTTGGCGGCGTACTCGACCAATGCATCATTAATTTCTGGGGATAGCGCGTTGCGCGTATCAGGTTCGTTCAGCGTGAGCGTAACAATGCCACCCTCTTGTTCGTATTTCACTGCAACTGCAGTCATGTCAGTCTCCAGACGCGCAAGCGCACGTCGAATAATTAAATTGTGCCTTCGGTTTTCAAGGCAGTGATATCAGAATCGGACAATCCCAACCAAGCACCGTACACCTCTTGGTTATGCTGACCAAGCTTCGGACTCGACACGGTTGGAATACGATCTGCGCCATGTATCACGAGCGGCGAGCCCGGCAATACGACACGTCCAAGATCCTGGTCCTCAAACCACTCGAGCATTCCTCTTGCATGCATATGCGGATCGTTCATCACCTCGATCAGATT
>CAMCWG010000141.1 GCA_945882005.1 Bordetella parapertussis | reverse complement strand
GGTTGTGAGTTCGATTCTCGCCGGGGGCGCCACAACACCTCGGCCTACTGAACAACTTTGGCCTTGTTGCGCAGCGTTTTAACGTAGTCAAACCGTTGCTTTTGCAAAAGCATCTGGCGAATGTCGTTTTTTGCTAACTCGTAATTAGGCGCAACAAAAGCGCGCTTGTCCTCGAGCTTGATGATGTTCCAACCAGCAGGCGTCTGAATAGGTGCAACCGACAAACCACCTTTTGCCAGATTAACCATCACGTTCGATATCGCTGGCAAAATTTGCGCTGCAACGACCCAACCCACTTCGCCAGAGTTCTTTTTGCTTGGGTCGATGGACAACTCGCTGGCCAACTTCGAAAACGATTCACCTTTCTTTAACCGTGCCAGAATCGCTTTGGCTTCCGCCTCGGTTGCCGTAACGATGAGACTGACGCGATATTGCTGCTCGTCTTTCATTGCAACGATCTGCCGATCAAACTCGGCTTTAAGTGCATCTTCTGTGATTGGATTGCGACGCGCATAATCTTTTAAAAGAATTTCGACCATAAACGTCTGTCGCACCTGGGCCCACTGAGCCTGGGCCTCCGCAGTTTTGTCTAAGCCCAAACGTGCCGACTCTTGCGCCAGCACCTCGCGATTGACGAGCTCATCTTGAATCGCTTGCCGCAACTCGGGCGTATCGCGCTGCCCCTGTGCAATATTCACGCGTACATTTTGATCAAGCAGCGCCTGAGGAATCGCCACACCATTGACGGAGGCCGCTGCACCCGCTGGCTTATTTTGCGCGTGCACCACGGAACCGGATAGACCTGCCAAAACAAGGAGTGCAAAAACGTGAGAGAGATGTCGGTTCATATGCTTACAGGCCAAGAAACGTGCAAAAGCGCACAAAATTAAAATTTGTTTAGCGAATGGTTGGATTATAGGGCTCGGCTCACGATTCGCATGCATTTCATTATCTGTTATGTTGATGTGATCCGCTTTAGATAGCGCCCGCCAGCATAAAAATAAGGGATACAGATCATTATGACCGCCGACTTGCTTAAAGCCTTCGCCCCGACAGGTGTATTGCGCGCTTCACTGAACGTTGGTAACCCGGTGCTTGCCAATCTGGGCAAGGATGATAAACCCTTCGGTATCTCCATCGATCTGGCACGCGCACTGGCGGAAAAGCTGGGCGTACCTTGCGAACTCATCGTCAACGAAACCGCGGGAAAATCTGTTGCAACAGTTGAAGCCGGACGCGCAGACATCGGTTTTTTTGCCATCGATCCAGAGCGAGGCAAAGACATCGCCTTCACCGCCGCTTATGTCCTGATCGAGGGTTATTACATGGTGCGCAGTGATTCGTTGATTACAAAGAACGCTGACGTGGATGTCGCCGGCAAGCAAGTTGTGGTGGGCAAAGGTAGTGCTTATGATTTATTCCTGACCCGTCACCTTAAGCAAGCCACTATTATCCGTGCAGTGTCCTCCCAGGCCGTCATTCCAGACTTTCTTTCCCAGCACATTGAGATCGCTGCTGGCGTCAAGCAGCAGCTTGAAGCCGATACAAAAGACGTGACAGGCCTTCGCATGCTTCCCGAACGTTTTATGGTGATCAACCAAGCAATGGGTGTACCAAAAACGAAAGGCGTGGAAGCAGCCGCGTATCTCAGACACTTCGTGGAGGAGATGAAAGCCAAAGGTTTCGTCAAGGAATCCATGACCCGCCACGGCATACAAGGCGCTGGGGTTGGCTATGCGGCAGACCCCACCAAAGACCCGCTTGAGGCTACCAACTAAAAACTAGAGATAAGGCGAGGCAAGCCAAACAATCTTGTCTCGCAAGCGCAACGCAAACGATCGACGCATCAACGAGCGGATCGTAATGCGCTCAGCATTCGCTATGGTCGTATCAATGCGCGCATCTAATTGTTGCGCCAAGGCACGATCGTAGACCTCAAGATCCAACTCAAAGTTCAAGCGTAAACTGCGTGGATCGAGGTTGGACGAACCGACATACGACCACCCTCCATCGACTGTGAATAGCTTGGAATGATCGAACGTTCCTGACGACCGCCAAACACGACAGCCCGTCAGAATGAGCTGATCAATCTGGGCCATCATGGCAGCATCAACGAGCTTGAGGTTGTTTGCGCCGGGGAGCACGATGTCAACAATCACACCGCGACGTGCGGCTGTCGCTAGCGCAGCAACGAGAGAAATGTCGGGCAAAAAATATGGACTTTGGATGCGAACATGCTGTTGCGCGACAGAAAGCGCGCCGAGCAACATATCGTGTGTACTTCCGAGCGTTGCATCTGGACCTGACGGCACGCAGCGCAACGGAACACTGCCCTGCTCAACAAAGTCTGCAGGGTCCGTAGAAAACCAGACTGATCCCGTTAGTTTCTCTTGCGTCGTGAACTGCCAATCGTGTGCGAAATTAATCATCAACTGATAAACGACTGGGCCGCTTACCTGAAAATGTGTGTCGCGGGTCACCTTCTCTTTTGCGATGGCGGTCACAAAGCCTGCGCGAATATTCATGCCCCCGGTAAATCCATGCGTACCATCAACGACCAACAGTTTGCGGTGGCTGCGCAAGTTGGCGTAGACCAAACGCACTCCGATCACGGGCTGCATAAAGAGGGCGGTACGTACACCGCCTTTCTCCAGCATGCGCACGATGGGCGGCCGGGAGTACTTGGATCCAACCGCATCGATCAACACCCGCACCACCACACCTCGTGTTTGGGCATCAATCAACGCCTGCGCGAGCTCACCCCCCACTTCATCATGATCGAAAATATAGCTTTGCAACGCAATCGAGCGCTGCGCGCCTTTGATAGCCTCAAGCATGGCCGGGTAAGTCTGGTCCCCACCGTCCAGCAGACGGATGGCATTAGAACCCAGCAACTTAAAGTCGCTCACGCGATCGCCAAGCGTCTTCAGAGCGGAGAACTGCGCACCCGAGACTGAGGCAACATCTTCAACCAACAACCGATGAATGACTTCCTGTGAAATTGAAGTATCGGCCCGCTGCTGAGAGACACGTTGCTTACGAATTCGGTTAATCCCCGCGACCAGGTAGAGCGCCGCACCAAGCAAGGGGGAAAAAAGGACGACCGCAACCCAGCCAATGGCCGCACGCACATCTTGTTTGGTCATCGCTGCATGGATGGCAGCAGCAGCGCTCGCCACACCCGAAATAACAAACAAGATGTGTGGCCAATATTCTGTTAGTACTTGGTGGGCGCTATGCACAGACCATCTCCTGAGTCGGGAGGGCTGCACGCGTCTGCCGCATAATAAGCTTCTTCAAACATGCTAGAATTCTTGTCCTGTGGTGGGCGTAGCTCAGTTGGTAGAGTCCCAGATTGTGATTCTGGTTGTCGCGGGTTCGAGCCCCGTCGCTCACCCCAGTTTTAGCGCATGGCGTCTGCGATGCGCTTCGGGGTTTAGCCACTGGTTCCATCTCCGGCACCAACTTCAGCGCCCAACTTTCCTACGCCACGCTTCAAAGTCGACCGAGGTCTGCGGATCCGTATTGGGATACAAGCCCATCGTCGACCGGCCTTTCTTGACTTCCTCAGTCACGAAGTCCTCAAACACCGTCATTTCAAACGCCTCGTTCGCCAATTCCTCTGCGAGATGGGCAGGCACAACCAACACCCCATCGGCATCCCCCACAATCACATCCCCTGGAAATACCGGAGCGTCACCACATCCAATCGGAACGTTAATATCGATGGCATGGTGGTGCGTTAGGTTCGTGGGGGCTGAGGGTCGTTGATGATAAGCAGCGATACCCAACTCAGCGATTTCTGCCGAATCACGAAATCCGCCATCTGTCACAACACCGGCAACACCACGAGCCATCAGACGACCGACTAGAATGCCGCCAGCAGAGGCCGCACGCGCATCCTTACGGCTATCAATGACAAGTACAGCACCCGCAGGACATTCATCGATTGCCTTGCGCTGTGGATGCGAACGATCTTTGAATACTTCAATTCCATTGAGGTCTTCGCGCGCAGGGATGTAGCGCAGCGTATAG
The DNA here is from genome assembly GCA_945882005.1 of Bordetella parapertussis. Taxonomy (GTDB): domain Bacteria; phylum Pseudomonadota; class Gammaproteobacteria; order Burkholderiales; family Burkholderiaceae_B; genus Zwartia; species Zwartia parapertussis_C. The sequence continues at coordinate 3,556 of CAMCWG010000141.1, read as the reverse complement.
GCCTCACCCACCATGTTTTTAGTCGACTTCGACAGGCGCTGCACGTTTTGTACAAATTGCGAACGCAGTCCTCGCTTAAACAGGCAGGTCCCAAGCGTTGCCGTACTCACTTGCATCAATTTTTCACGTGTCGCTGCGGAGAGTTTGCTCATGTTGTCACCAATTAATAAATATCAGGTTCAGATACTGGGGCACCAAAATCTGTTCGCAAGAAGTCGAAGTCGCAACCCTCATGCGCCTGCTGGATATGTTTTGAAAACATCCAACCATAACCGCGCTCGTAGCGAGGTGCTGGCGCTTTCCAGGCCGCCCGGCGCTGTGCAAATTCTTCGTCTGAAATTTCGAGCTTAATCGTACGGGCAGGTACGTCCACTGAAATCATGTCACCCGTTTTGACCAAGGCCAACGGACCGCCCACATACGACTCGGGCGAAATGTGCAACACACAAGCACCATAACTCGTCCCACTCATACGCGAATCAGAGAGGCGCAACATATCACGCACACCCTGCTTGAGAAGTTTTTTAGGCATGGGCAACATGCCCCACTCTGGCATACCCGGTCCGCCTTGCGGTCCGGCGTTACGCAAGATCAACACATGATCAGCGGTGACCTCCAGATCTTCATCATCAATGACTGCCTTCATCGATGGGTAATCATCAAACACTAGGGCGGGCCCAGTATGCTTGTGCAAGTGCTCGGGGCACGCGCTAGGCTTAATGACACACCCGTCAGGCGCAAGGTTACCTTTGAGTACAGCCAAGGCACCTTCTGCATATATCGGGTTATCTAAAGGCCGGATGACATCGTCGTTATAGACCGCCGCACCTTCGATATTTTCGCCGAGGGTCTTGCCAGTGACGGTCATGGTGTCAAGATGCAAATGCTGCTTGATACGGTTCATCAAGGCTGGCAGACCTCCTGCATAGAAAAAGTCTTCCATGAGGTACTGATCACCACTCGGGCGCACATTGGCAATCACAGGCACGAAGCGACTGAAGCGATCAAAATCCGCCAAATCAATGTCGCATCCTGCACGCTTTGCCTGGGCGATCACATGAATAATTGCATTCGTTGAACAGCCCATCGCCATCGCCACAGCGATCGCATTCTCAAAGGCGGCATGCGTTTGAATTTTCGAAGGTGTGAGGTCTTCCCAGATCATATCAACGATGCGTCGACCCGACTCAGCACTCATACGGACATGGTTAGAATCCGGAGCAGGAATCGAAGACGCGCCAGGCAAGGTCATCCCAAGCGCCTCAGCAATAGCCGTCATGGTGCTGGCCGTGCCCATCGTCATACACGTGCCATGACTACGGGCAATCCCACCTTCGATTTCGATCCATTGTTTTTGATTGATTAAACCGGCACGGCGATCGTCCCAGTACTTCCAAGCATCGGATCCTGAACCAAGCACCTTGCCCTGCCAGTTACCACGCAGCATAGGCCCCGCTGGCACATAAATCGAAGGCAAGCCTGCGCTTGTGGCACCCATCAACAACGCCGGTGTTGTCTTGTCACAACCGCCCATCAACACAACACCATCGATGGGGTGGCAACGCAAGAGCTCCTCGACATCCATCGCCAACAAGTTGCGATAAAGCATAGTGGTTGGCTTGACGTATTGCTCAGCTAAGGACTGCGCCGGCAATTCAATCGGGAACCCTCCCGCCTGAAATACACCTCGCTTGACGTCCTCAACACGCTGTTTGAAGTGACTGTGACAGGGATTAATGTCAGACCAGGTATTGACGATTCCGACAACCGGTTTACCTGCCCAATCTTCAGGGCCATAACCCATTTGCATCGCACGCGAGCGATGCCCAAAAGAACGCAGATCATCGGGCGCAAACCAACGTGCGCTACGCAAACTCTCTGGTGTCTTTAGACGCTTGTCATCTTTTGCCTGAGTCATAAACAGTGTTCCTTTCAGCGTTGTGACTATATCGAAATACTAGCCCGACTTTGGGCAAACCTTTAACTTGAATGCAGCATCCGTTTTAATTTTCCAAACTCGCCCACCATTCCCCTGTGTAAAGATAGGCTGAATTTCTCTTAAAAAAGGATAAGCCGCTGGACCCCAATCGTCAGACCGCAACCAAAACACCTTATCGTTCGTTTCGCACAAACGCGGCACAAACGCATGCTCGGTGATGAGCACGATATTGCCAAGAGCAGGGTCAAAGTTTGCCGCATCCACTAATTCGTTACGCCAGTTATCGCGTTTGGGTATAGTTGGCCAGTTTTCAATGACCCAGGCCGGATTGCGATTGCCAATATAGAAAGGCAAGTCAAACGGAAATGCGCGCAGGTACACCAAGGTGTCCTCTGCTTTCCATTGCGCGGCTACTGCCGCACCAGCATCGTTGGCACTGTCTTTTTGTGTCACCCGAAACACCATCAGTCCGACGACACACGCGATCGCTGAGCCCACCACAAAACCGCGAATCAGGGGAAGCGCAAAAACGGAGCCGCGCGCTTGGCGAATAGCCCACAACCCCTCCGCCACCAACACAGCTAAGGGAACTAACGCCGGGAGTGCATAACCAATTAATTTGGATGCGGGGATGGAGAAGAACACCATAATCAACGAAAACCAAATGAGCATGAGAACGCCGAGCGTGCCACCCGCTGACTTCCAAAACGTCCGACTCATGATCCCAAACAAGCCCAGTGACCAAGGCAGAGTCATTCCAAACACAACTGGAACGTAAAACCAGATGGGTTGAGGGTTATTAAAGCTCTTGCCAACGAAACGCTCAAACTGTTGATGAATAAAGTAATAATCAAAAAACCCAGGGAACTTCTGTTGCATAAACCAAAACCAAGGTACAGCCAGCGCAAAGAAAAAAACGACTGCAGGTGGCCATAGCAACACAGCCAAACTACGCCAACGTCCAGTCAACACTACCCAAAAAAACAGCACGCCCCCGGGCAAGACAACACCAATCAATCCTTTGGCAAGCATCCCCAATGCAGCGGCGGTCGCCGCCGCAAGCATCATCGACTTATAGGAGGCGCCTGCTTCACTGCGTAACACGGCCTCCGCACCCGCGAGGACCGTCAAGCTGATCATTCCAGCCACCAACATATCTAGGTTCGCATACTGTGCAGCGCCATAAAAATACGGCATCGTCACAAGCGCGATAAATGTCAGGGTTGCAATGGGTACACCGCGATACTTTCGAACGAAAAAGTAAGCCGCCGTCGCACTCGACCATGCTGCGAGCACCGAGGGGATTCTGGCCGCCCACTCATTACGCCCAAAAATCATGAAGGACAGTTGATCGAGCCAATAGAAAAGAGGAGGCTTGTGGAAATAAGGCATGCCATTCATGAGCGGCACCCAAAAACTATCGGCACGTGCCATATCCCAAGCAACACCCACATACCGCCCTTCATCGGGGAGATGCAAGTCACGAACCCAGGCCAGACCGCATAGCCATAACGCAGCACCAAATAACAGCCAAGGAACAGCCCTAGGACCTTGGCAAAACACCCAGCCGCGATTCATTAATGTTTTCATCGGTACGCAAGAAGTAGCAGACCGTTG
>CAMCWG010000140.1 GCA_945882005.1 Bordetella parapertussis | reverse complement strand
GTCAAACTTGCGATTAGTAAAGCAGCGGCTGTAGCAAACGCCGATGCTTCAAAAGAATTCCCATTGGTTTTTAGAACCGACAGCAACTCAAAACGCTTCGCAGGATAAACGGCCTACGGAGGGGAGCTCCGATGATCCTCCCCTACCATTCCTGTCGTTTTCCGCCTACCCAAGTCTGCAACACCTTGATATCGCCGATTTGCTCAGCGAGGGTTGTTCTTGGGTTTTTCTCCAAGACAACAAAGTCAGCAAGCTTACCCACTTCCAGACTTCCAATTTTGTCGTCTGACATCATTTGATAAGCGGCATCAATCGTCACGGCGCGGATCGCATCATCCACTGAAATTCGCTCGTTAGGCCCCAAAACTTTTCGTTGTAATGGGCTTTGCCAAACCCGCGTCACACCCTGGGTAATATATTTCAAAGGACCATAAGGCGACACAGGCGAATCGCTGTGATATGCAAAGCGAACGCCCTCTTTCTTTAAGGATGCTGAGGGATCAATACACTCGGCACGCGGCGCACCCAGAATTTGATCGTTAAACGCCTGGCCCCAATAATGCACGTGTCCAATCGTGAACCCCGGAACCACTCCCAGCTGCTTTGTTCTAACTAACTGCTCAGGTGTGGTGACAGTGAAGTGCTCGATTCGCAAACGACGCTTCTCGGGCTGCGAATTACCATCTAACAGCTTGGCGTAGTTATTTAATGTTTGCTCAACTGCTCGGCTCCCGTTGGCATGAACAGAGATCTGCCAGCCTTGGTCGAAATAAGGCTTCATGGTTGCTAAGAGTTGTTCGTCCTTGTAATTAAGGTCCCCTCTGAATGTTGTTCCCGCTGGGTACGCATACGGCTCATTGAGCGCGGCTGTTAACCCTTGCGTTGATCCATCTGAAATAAATTTCACACCGACATAACGAAACAAGTCATCGCCCTCGTTGGGTTTGACTCCTTGAAACCCCTTGGGGATCGCGCTGCCATAGAGATAGGCCCGAACCCGCACCGGCAAACCGCCATTTGCGAGTAGGTATTTGTAGAGACCCATCTCATTTTCAAGGCCGAGGTTGGCGCCTACAGTGATCTCCGCTGAGGTCGTCACACCCTTTGTCGCGAGCCGCTTTGTGGTCTTGCGCATTGCTTGAATAAGCTGTTGCTGTGTTGGAACAGGCATCTTTGCTTGAAAAGGCAGATAAGACGGCGGCTCAATTAACTTACCGGTGAGATTACCTTTCTCGTCTTTGACATAGATCCCGCCACCCGGGGGATTGGGCGTCTGATTACTGACCCCAGCAACTTCAAAGGCCTTGCTGTTCACATACGCAATATGGCCGGATTGGTTGATGATAAAGATCGGCACGTCCCTCGATACTTTATCGAGCACCTCGAGGGTCAATTCAGCCATAAATGGTGAGGTTCTTGATGGATCCACACCAAAGCCCGCCAACCATCCTCCCGGAGGAACACTCTTCAACGCTACGCGTAATTTTTCACTTAGCGTCTCGATGGTGTCGTAGGGCAAAGAGAAATTGGACAGATCAAGCCAAAGCCCTTCCACCATTGCAGTCAACACAATATGAACGTGAGGCTCAACGAAACCTGGCATCAGTGTTTGACCGCGCAGGTCGATCACCTGGGTTTTCTGATCGACCCAATTTTTTCTAATGTCAGCTTCCATTCCGACGGCGACAATCTTTCCGTCTTTCGTCGCCAGTGCCTGGACCTCTTCGTTCTTTGCGTTCACCGTGACAATCGGTCCGCCTACAAAAACGAGATCCGCTGCGGCGTACGCCCAGGAACCATAGAAAAATAGAGCACTAATTAAAAGCTTTTTGGAAACACGAGTCATGGTGGCCTCAGGCATTACTGGAAACATGGGACATGGGCGTTTAGTTCAAGACAAACTAAAGCAATTGGTAACGAATCTTTAGGTGAGTGTCTTGGCGAAGTATATGATGGAAGGACAGGCGTTTTAACCTTTTCTGTAATAAATCGACTCGTACAAGTTTTGGGAGATGTGCATTCGTGTTGATCAGACCCTTCAAGCCACATGACGAGTCAGCCGTCCTTGCGCTGTGGCAGACCTGCGCTCTTACCCGGTCCTGGAACAATCCTAGTCTAGATATCGCTCGCAAGTTGGAAGTCGATCCAGACTTATTTCTGGTCGGAGAAGAAGACGGCCTGGTTATCGCCAGCGCAATGTTCGGTTACGAGGGGCACAGGGGCTGGGTGAACTACCTTGCCGTCAATCCTTCGCATCAACGCAAAGGCTATGCAACACAGTTGATGCAACATGGCGAACAACTACTTTGCGCCGCTGGTTGCCCCAAAATCAACCTTCAAATTCGAAGCACAAATGTCAGCACCCTGGCATTTTACGAATCGCTCGGCTACAAGAATGACGAGGTGATTAGTTTAGGTAAACGGCTTATTTCTGATGAATAACAAATCACCTAACCTCTTATGCCCGCAAAGAAATCCTCGCTATCAAAAAATAATAGCGAGGATGCACTCCTAGTTTCAGAAATATGCGAACTTGATTAGAAATAATATGGCAACCAACCAGGTTGCTGGGTGCAGGCTACGGACCTTACCGGTCATTGTCTTTAACACGACGTAGCTAATAAAACCAAATGCCAAGCCGTTAGCGATTGAATACGTAAACGGCATGATGAGTGCAGTCATGGCGGCAGGGACGGCATCGGTAATATCGTCCCAGTTAATTTCCTTAAACTCGCGCATCATTAAACCAGCGACATATAAAAGTGCGGGCGCTGTTGCGTAAGCAGGCACTGAGCCAGCAAGCGGAGAAATAAACAAGGCCGCCAAAAACAACATTCCAATAACGAGTGCGGTAAGGCCAGTGCGTCCACCAGCTTGTACGCCCGCCGCACTTTCAATATAGGCTGTAGTACTGCTGGTTCCCAGCGCAGCGCCCGCCACAATAGCCGTGCTGTCGGCAAATAAGGCACGCCCGAGATTGCCCTTTTTCTCATCGGTGACAAGGCCTGCGCGCTTTGCAACACCGATCAAGGTTCCCGTTGCGTCGAACACCTCAACCAGTACAAAAACCATAATCACGCTAATTAAACCGGCCTGCAGAGCACCCGCAATGTCCATTTGCAAAAAGGTCGGCGACAAGCTGGGCGGCACCGCAAAAAATCCGGCAAATTCGTTGTGCCCATTCAAGGTTGAAAGTACAGTCACAGCCAATATGCCAATCAGGATTGCACCGCGCACCCGCAGGGCATCGAGTGCTGCGATAACAAAAAAGCCAAAAATCGCGTACAAGACAGAAGGCTCGTGCAGACTACCCAAAGTAATTTTGGTTGCCTGATGGGCGACGACAATACCCGCTCCACTCAAGGCAATAATCGCAAGAAACAAACCGATGCCGGCCACGATGGCGCTACGCAAAGCGCTCGGGATACCTGCAATCAGCCATGCACGGATGCCCGTTATCGTTAGTACTAGAAATATCAGACCGGAGATAAACACTGCACCCAGCGCCTGCTGCCAACTAAAGCCCATTCCACCCACGACCGCAAATGCAAAGAAAGCATTGAGGCCCATCCCCGGAGCCATGCCCACAGGCCAGTTTGCAACAAACGCCATCAACAAACTGCCTAATGCAGCAGCCAAACAGGTGGCGACAAATACCGCTCCCTTATCCATTCCCGTCGAAGACAAGATTGCTGGATTAACAAACAAGATGTAAGACATCGTCAGGAACGTAGTCAGTCCTGCGACTAGCTCTGTCCGTACGTCGGTTTGCTGTGCGCGCAAATGAAAAAACTTTTCAAGCATGAGCGACTCCTTTGATGATTTAATTTTTTACTCGACGGGGATCTTGGCTTTCTTAACATACTCTTTCAGAAGAGGCAGCTCTTTCGCAACGCGGGTGGCGTAAGCTGACCCGGGCTCAAATTGCACTTGAACACCTGTTTTCACAAGTTCAGCGTTGATGTCCTTATTTTTGAGCGTGTCTTCAAGCGCTGCAGATAGCTTTCTTTGAACATCGGGGGGTAAGCCCTTTGGGGCGACCACCACAATCCAAGGAACCATTTCAAAGCCTGGATAGCCAGACTCTGCAATTGTTGGTACGTTGGGCAGTTGGGGATAGCGTTGCAAGGAAGTCACTGCGATGGCTTTAACTTTTCCAGCCGCAATCATGGGCATTGATGCCACATTCGTGTCAAACGTTAAAGGAATTTGCCCACCGATCAGATCCGTCATCGCCGGAGCGCTACCTTTATACGGGACATGGACGATGTTCACACCAGCCATGACATTCAGCATTTCACCTGCGATATGAGCCGTCGTGCCATTACCAAACGACCCAAATGACAATTTGCCCGGATCCTTCTTGGCTATCGCAATCAACTCGGACAGTTTATTTGCTGGCACCATTGGGTTAGCAATGAGCACCAACGGGGAGGTCCCGATAACGCCAATTCCTTCGAAATCTTTCACTGGATCGAATGGTAGTTTGCTTTTAAGTGCAGGATTTACAGTAAAGGTCGTGTTTGACGAAATCAAAAGGGTGTACCCATCCGGTGCACTTTTTGCAACCGCTGCGGCACCGATTGCCGTACCGGCACCTGCCTTGTTTTCAACCAGCACAGGCTGGCCTAAAGCTTTGGACATTGACTCTTGGATCTTCCTTGCGACTGTATCCGTCGCGCCACCCGGGGGGTAAGGGACAACGAGCGTGATAGGCTTCTCGGGGTATGCCGCGAGCAAACTCCCAGATAGCATTAGACCTGTCAGACCTAGTAAACAAGAAATGAAGTGCCTAGTATTTGATTTTTTCATTTTCAATTCAACCCATTAGTAGACGGTTGGTTCAATCGGACTAGTTGTAACTGAAGTTTAGTATGTCTTGGTCGCGCGTATACAAAGAATTTGTTTCACGGTACAAACCAATAGATTTTCCATACAATTGAATGTGGTGGGCATACCTTGACAGGGTCTGGTCCCATCTCGAGGTTTGATTCCAACGACTGAGCCGACCGAGTCTCACCAACCACAAAAAGACAAGTTGAACCGATTTGAGTCTGCGCCAATTCGCCACCATTTCCGTCACCCTAACCGACCGGATTCGCAACAAACAAAATAACTGGGCCCTTGGAGGGATTCTGGCGTTTGTTGCGGGTGCTGTGAACGCAGGCGGCTTTCTTGCTGGGCAACGCTACACCTCCCATATGACCGGCATTATTTCGGGTATTGCTGATGATCTCGTCATCAGCGAAATAGGTATTGTTCTTGCCGGTATCGCATTTCTAATCAGCTTTATTTCTGGCGCAGCCGTGACAGCAATCTTGATTAACTGGGCAAGGCGTAAACATCTGCATAGCGAATTTGCGCTTTCCTTATGTCTCGAGGCTGTTTTACTGCTTTTGTTTGGCGTGCTCGGCTACTCACTCAATATATTGGTCGAGGTTTTTGTACCAACCACTATCTTGGTGTTGTGTTTTGTGATGGGATTACAAAATGCCATCATGACCAAGATTTCAAAAGCGGAAATCCGTACGACGCACATGACAGGAATCGTGACCGATATTGGGATTGAACTCGGGAGGCTGCTGTACTGGAACAGAGATCATTCCTCGATGCCGCAAAAACGAGTCGTCGCCGATCGCGAAAAACTAAAAATCCATGTCATCATTTTTTCGCTTTTCTTGATCGGTGGCATCGTAGGTGCCATTTCTTTCAAAAGTTTCGGCTACGTCACCACCGTGCCGCTGGCAGGATTTTTAATTTTGATTTCATTGCCGCCCATCTTCAAAGACTTGATGGACCTATGGCGTTCCAAGCGGTCCTAATCAGCCAAGCCTCGAAGCGCTGAGCATCTCTTTCGTTAGCCCCCAATCCGCAATGGAGGAAGGGATAGGCATGCCTCGAACAAGCGCAGCACACGCCTCACCCATCGCGGGTGAGGTTTGAATACCATACCCGCCTTGCGCAGCTATCCAAAAAAAACCTGGTTGGATCTCATCAAAGCCACCCACCAAGCCATGGTCCTCAACAAACGAACGCAACCCGGCCCACGTATGACTCGGGCGTCTTATTTTGAAGCGTGTGATCGATTCAATGCGATCGATTGCTAAAGCAATGTCTAACTCTTCAGGTTGTACATCATGCGGTGGTACGGGGTCAGCATTCGCCGGTGAAACCAACACCTGCCCTGCATCCGGTTTGAAATACCAGTTCTCTGATGCACCGTACGTCATCGGCCACTTTGAAAAATCGCCAAGGTCCTCAGGCTTAAAGAGTAAAGCGGAACGACGACAAGGCTGCAAACCCACCTTGGCAACCCCGGCAAGCTGCGCAACCTCATCCGCCCAGGCGCCTGCAGCATCGATCACGATTGGCGTCTGCCAGATTTCATTTCGTTTTGTTGTGATCGTCCATTGCTCACCGTCTCGGACTAGGGCAATTACTTCACTGTTCACCCTCACTTCACCACCTTGCGACGAAACGCCCCGTAAGTAGCCTTGATGAATCGCATTCACATCCATATCGGCTGCATCTTCCTCAATCAAGGCGTCGACGATTCGCTCCTGTCGCAAGGCGGGAGACAGCTCACAGGCTTGTACAGGAGTCAGACGGCGCGCTCCGCTCTTCATCTGTGCCAGTACAGTCCAATGCTCCTCGAGCACCCTCTCCTGTCCTGGCTCGGCGACCATCAATGCACCTCGAGGGGTAAGCAGTAAGTGCTCAGAAAATCCCTGTGGGGGCGCATCAAAGAATTTTCGGCTCGCAAGCGTCAGCGCACGCACCTGGGCATTGCCATAGCTCGCCATATACAGCGCAGCAGAGCGTCCAGTCGAGTGAAAACCGGGGTGTACCTCCCGCTCGAGAATCACGACTTTGCCGTACGGTGCAAGCCAGTAGGCTGCCGAGGCACCTGCGATGCCTGCACCGATAATGACAAAATCAGCACGATTGGTCATGGCCATCAACATTACCCCACCGAAATGTGCGCCCAACCACTAAGGGCAGCGCGAGTTAGACCTCGTTTATTTGAAACGAAACTATAGCCTCACTCTAGCTATGTGTGCCGACACACCTGACCTTACAGCGTTAAATTAAATTTTGTTGGCGCTAAGCTTAAACAATATGGCGCTATGCTTACGAGTTAGACTGGGGACTACGTTCGATACAAACAAATTTCAGTCATAGTTGTCCGAATTCCCACAGAAAATAAAGGAGCGACCCGCGTGCGCATACTGCTTGCCGAAGACGATGGAATGCTCGCCGATGCTATTTTTCGGACGCTTTCACAAAACGCGCATCGAGTGGATGCCGTTCGCGACGGGCAACAGGCTGATGACGCGTTATCCTCCGGCGAATATGATCTTGCGATTCTAGATATCGGCATGCCCATTTACGATGGCCTAGAAGTTTTACGGCGCCTACGCGCTCGACGCTCCGAAACGCCGGTCCTGATGCTCAGCGTACGCGACAGTATTACCGATCGGGTCGCCGGCCTTGACTTGGGTGCGGACGACTATTTGACCAAGCCGTTTCATTTATTTGAACTAGAGGCACGGGTGCGGGCCCTTTTGAGACGGGCCCACACCCCGGCAGGT
>CAMCWG010000139.1 GCA_945882005.1 Bordetella parapertussis | reverse complement strand
TTTACTAAAAATTAAGTCAGACAAACACAATGTCTTATCACTATGACCGAAAGCATACCTGACAGTTCCCTGAAAGGCTAGATTCCTTCGGTTTTGTAGGGTATTTCGTATCAAGTGGGGGACAGGCGGAAGGATTTCACCTCGTGTCCACCCGCTTGATAGAGGCGCCAACGTTCGCGTGCGGCAGCCTTGTCTGCATCGTCATCGGAAACGATCTCCAACACACGGGTCACACTCTCGATGCCAGGAGGACACTGATCATCCAGGTTCAGCAACCAGGCCTTTGCCGGTGCACGGGCCAGAGCTTGAGGCAAGTTGCTCGCGACCAACCATATAGGAGTGTCTGGCGCCGCAGGATCATCGTCGCAAACGTGCGGCACGAAGGCGGCCTCGTCCACAGACCATAGCTTTTGATCAAACGCCTTGAGGCGCGCGGCATCCGTACAGTAGACAAGAAGTACTTGTCCTGCGAGATACTGCCGCAAGGTGGTTTGACAGGCCTGCGTGATGCGCTCTGTTGCGCCAAAGGCGAAGTCGATGCGCGCCATTCTGTGTCTTACGCCTGACCTAGTAGGTAGTGCACGAGCATTCCGACCGGACGGCCTGTCGCGCCTTTGACTGCTCCGCCACGCCACGCAGTGCCTGCGATGTCGAGGTGTGCCCAGGGATATGCTTTGGCAAAGCGTGACAAGAAGCATGCGGCGGTGACTGCACCGCCGGGCTGCCCACCAATGTTGGCCATGTCTGCGAAATTGGATTTCAGTTGTGCTTGATACGCATCGTCCAAGGGCATGCGCCAGGCAGGGTCTTGCGCTTGTTTACCAGCAGCCAGAAGCGCATCGGCTAGTGCGTCGTCGGTCGAGAATAAGCCCGAGTTAACGTTACCGAGGGCCACGACGCAGGCGCCCGTCAGGGTCGCGATGTCAATCACGGCGGAGGGCTTAAAGCGTTCTGCATAGGTCAACGCGTCGCACAGGATCAGGCGACCCTCTGCATCGGTGTTGAGGATTTCAATCGTCTGACCGGACATGCTGGTCACCACATCGCCGGGCTTGTTTGCGGTGCCGCTTGGCATGTTTTCGCAGGCAGGAATTAAGCCTATCACCTCGCCGGGCAGTCCGATCTCGGCAATCGCGCGCATGGTGCCCAGCACACTGGCTGCGCCGCACATATCGAATTTCATTTCGTCCATCGTTGCTGCGGGTTTGATCGAAATGCCGCCAGAGTCAAAGGTGATGCCTTTGCCAACTAGGACGATCGGTCCTTTGTTTGCTGCCTTGCTTGTTGCTTTGCTCGAAGCGCGTGCGCTAGCGGTCCCTTGGTAGTGCATCACGATGAAGCGTGCAGGTTGCTCTGAGCCGCGCGCGACCGACAAAAAAGAACCCATGCCAAGTTTTTCAATCTGTTTGGGTTCGAGTACGGTGACTTTGATGCTCTTGAATTCGCGTCCCAGTTTCTTCGCCGTTTCGCCTAAGTAGGTTGGCGTGCAGATGTTGCCAGGTAGGTTACCAAGCGTGCGCGCAAGCGACATCCCCTCGGAAAGGGCAGCCCCTTCGGCGAGGCCTTGGTTGGCTGCCGTTTGCTCGGCTTTGGTGACTAAGGCGACAAACTTTTTCAGTTTCGGGCGCGCGTCGAGATCAGGCTTTCCAAAGCTTGCGTCAAAATGATAGAGGCTTGCCCCGACGGCGCTTGCTGCGGTACGTGCACGCACGCGTGCATCGCTCTGTCCGTAAGGAATGGCTGAGAGTGCCGAGGTGGCTTCTGTCAGGCGCGCTTGCACGCAATAGGCCGCGAAGGCTTGCTCTGCGGTGGAGTGCGTTTTTGCGCTGTACTCGCTTTGCTTGCCTAGACCAACTAGCACGACGCGAGCTGGGGTGACGCCTTTCAAATCTCGTAGTACGAGGGTTGTGCCAGCATTCCCGGTGAATTCGGCTTTGATGACTGCTTTGATTGCACCTTGACTGGCGCGGTCAATCGCGTCGGCGGCAACGCTTAAAACGCCATCTTTAAACACACCGATAGCCAAAGCGGCGGTTTTGGTCTGATGTGGCGATACTGAGGCGTGAGTGCTGAATTCCATGTGACGAACCTGTATGAAAGTAGATGAGAAATATCTCTTGCTTGGATGGATTATCTCGCATGTTGTTCCCGCGTGCGTACGAATCTGTATTCGAATCACGCTAAGAATTCCAAGAATTAAGTTTATACAAATTGGTTATTTAGAATATTTCCTTTATTACTTATAATCGTGGTTATGGGAGAAACCACATGAATTTGCAGCAATTTCGTTTTATCCGCGAAACCATCCGACGCGACTTCAACCTGACCGAAGCCGCGCGCTCGCTATTTACGTCTCAACCAGGCGTATCCAAAGCGATTCTCGAGTTTGAGGACGAGCTTGGTGTGCAGATTTTTGAGCGTCACGGTAAACGCATTAAGGGGCTCACTAAACCTGGCCGCTCGGTTGCCGTCGTGGTCGAACGCATTATGTGTGAGATCGATAATCTTAAGAAAGTGAGCGACGAATACGCCCGCCGTGATGAAGGCAGCCTAGTGATTGCTTGCACGCATACGCAGGCAAGGTATGTCTTACCCAAAATCATCCCTGCTTTTAGACAGCACTTCCCTAAGGTGCACCTCTCACTTGCCGAGGGCAGCCCGCCCCAATTAGCCGAGATGGTGCTCAATGGCCAGGCGGATCTGGCCATTGCAACCGAGTCGCTCGCCCTCACGCCTGGGCTGGCAACCTTGCCGTGCTATAGCTGGTCGCACTCGGTGGTGGTGCGTCCCGAGCATCCGCTGGTTGCGTTGTCCGGTAAAAAGAATTTTGTATTGACGCTTGAACATTTGGCGAGCTACCCGGTTATTACTTACGACCGTGCATTTTCAGGACGCGGGTCTGTCGATCGGGCCTTTGAGGCGCAGGGTTTGCGTCCGGACATTGTTCTAGAGGCCATCGATGCGGACGTCATCAAGACCTATGTCGATGTGGGGCTGGGAATCGGGATCATTGCGGGGATGGCCTACGAGCCGCACCGTGACACCAATCTTGTTTGCATTCCTGCTGGACATCTTTTCGGCGAACAGACAACGCGTGTTGCGCTTAAGTCTGGTGTGTTTTTGCGGGATTACGTCTACACCTTTATCGCCATGCTAACCCCCGAGCTCGATGCCGATCGCATTCGGGAATTGGTAGAACACAAACGAGAATAGGTATCATTACGCTTGCTATTTAAATGAGAATCATTATCATTTGGTCTGTACCTTTTCAAATTAGGAGCAGACATGATTCCAACTATCAGCGCAGTAATCGTCGGGGCCGACCGGCTCGGCAACATACCCAACCTTTTACGCGATCACAACATTGCCATCACTCACCACATCAGTGGGCGAGATCCCTCTCATCAAAAGAAGACGTTACAGCTGCCGACGGGTACTCAAATGGTGATCCTGCTGACCGATTTCTTGGGGCATAACGTCATGAAAACATTCAGGAATGCCGCGCAGCGCTCGGGTGTAAAAGTGGTGGCGTGCAGGCGCTCCGTCTGCGCGATGCAGCAAGCTCTCGAGCAGTGTGGGTTGTGCGGTTTAACGCGTTGCGACTTCAGTGGCAGGGCTTAGACGCCGCGCACCGGTGTAACGCATGGTCCAGTAGCGCAGATTCATGTCTTCGATACGGACCACGCCACCGCGGGTGGGTGAGTGCACGAACTTATCTTGCCCAAGGTAAATACCGACATGTGAATACCGCGTGCCTAGGGTATTAAAAAATACTAAGTCGCCCACGGCTAAATCGTCCCGCTTGATACTGTCGCCATGTTTCGCGATGTCATCAGCGCGCGGCGGTAATTTCAGACCGAGCGATTGTTGGGCCGAATACAGCACCAAGCCGCTGCAATCAAAACCTGTCTCTGGTGATTTTCCGCCCCAGCGGTAGCGAATACCTAAATGTGTCAGGGCTTGCGCGGCCAGAGGATGATTGATATCCCCAATAATTAGCCCGGAACCGTTTCTGTACCGATTGAGAAAAGCACCGATCGGGTCTGTTGCATTGCGCCAATCATGCGCGTAGCCTCCAATCCCGGAGCCAGCCTGTTTGTTGGAGTCGGCGCAACCCGTCAGTGCGATCGCCAGTACGCACGCTGCCAGCCATCCGAGCCGAGGGCTGGACGATCGCAAACGCGAGGCGGCGGATTCAAATACTGACATGGCACTCAATGCAAAAAAAATCGATTTGGCAAGCCTCGCGCAAGCTTGACTTGCCATAATCATAGTACAAAAAGTGTGTGCACTCGCACAAAACGGCTGCGGAGACCCTATGAACCCGATTCAAACTACTCACAGAGCCTCGATCCAGGATCGAGATGACTTCTGGGCGGCTGAGGCGCAAGAAATCCATTGGGAAGAGCCATTTTCGCAAGTTTTAGACTTTTCTAACCCGCCTTTTGCCAAATGGTTTGTGGGCGGGCGTACTAATTTATGCTTTAACGCGGTAGATCGTTGGCTAGACAAGCGGGGTGATGAGCCCGCTTTGGTGTGGGTCTCAACGGAAGTGGATCAGGAGGTCACTTACACGACCCGCGCGCTGCACCAGGAAGTCAACGCGGTCGCTGCAATGTTGGTCGAGCAAGGTGTCAAACAGGGCGACCGGGTTCTGATTTATATGCCCATGGTGCCCGAGGCCGTCTTTGCGATGTTGGCTTGCGCGCGTCTGGGTGCGATTCACTCAGTGGTATTCGGTGGTTTCGCCTCAGTCAACCTCGCTCAGCGTATTGATGATGCCTCACCTAAAGTCATTATTTGTGCAGACGCCGGTTCGCGTGCGGGCAAGGTAACTCCCTATAAGCCTTTGTTAGACAAAGCAATTTCGCTTTCTACCCGTCCGCCTGAGCATGTGATTGTGGTGGATCGTGGTCTCTTCGCGTTTGAGCCAGTGGCAGGTCGTGACCTGGATTATGCCGCACTGCGTGCGAAACATGAACGCGTAAGTGTGCCCGTCGCCTGGCTAGAGTCTTCGGCACCGAGTTATGTGCTCTACACCTCAGGCACGACCGGTAAACCAAAGGGCGTGCAGCGCGATACGGGCGGTTATGCCGTTGCGCTTGCTTCTTCCATGAAACGGATCTTCAATGGTCAGACTGGAGATACCTACCTGTGCACCAGTGATATTGGTTGGGTGGTGGGCCATTCTTATATTGTGTATGGCCCGTTGATTGCCGGACAAACCACGATTCTGTATGAGGGCACCCCGGTGCGCCCAGATGGCGGGATTCTGTGGAGCTTGGTCGAGCGTTTCAAAGTGAACACGATGTTTTCGGCACCAACGGCAATCCGGGTGCTGAAGAAACAAGACCCAGCACTGCTAAAGAAGTACGATTTATCGACTCTGCGTGCGCTCTATATGGCCGGCGAGCCCCTTGACGAGCCAACCGCACAATGGATTGCGGAGGGGTTAGGCAAACCGATTATCGACAACTACTGGCAAACGGAAACAGGTTGGCCAATTCTGGCTGCGCAACCAGGTATCGCATCTGTGCCAACCAAGTTCGGTAGTCCATCCTTCCCCGTCTATGGTTTTGACGTGCGTGTCTTGGATGAGCAAACAGGTCAGGATTTAGGGCCGGATCAGAAGGGTGTTGTGGCGATCGTGCCACCCTTACCGCCTGGGGCGATGAGTACGATTTGGGGCGACGATAAGCGGTTTGTCGAAACCTATTTCACCTCGATTCCCGGCCGACAGGTTTATTCCACCTTCGATTGGGGGCGGGTCGATGAGGAGGGCTATTGGTTCATCCTCGGTCGTACGGACGACGTGATTAACGTGGCTGGGCATCGCCTTGGCACCCGCGAGATTGAAGAGTCCATCAATAGCCATCCAGCTGTGGCTGAATGCGCGGTGGTTGGCATTGCTGATCAGCTCAAGGGGCAGGTGGCAGTTGGCTTCGCGGTGCTAAAAGACCCAGGCCAGTTGGTGGATGCCGCTGCCAGCATGAAGCTGGAAGGTGCAATCATGAAGGTCGTCGATGAGCAACTTGGTCCTGTCGCAAGACCGGCACGCGTGCGCTTTGTCACGGCTTTGCCCAAGACGCGCTCTGGTAAAGTGCTGCGCCGGGCGATTGTTGCGGTTTGCGAGGGACGTGACCCTGGCGACCTCACCACAATTGAAGACCCGAGTGCTCTCGAACAAATAAAGGATTCGCTATGAAAATTAAACCCATGTTGACCGACGCCGATGTTTCCCTGATTCTGGCTGCTGCCAAAGCGCATGCACAAACGAACAAGTGGGCTGTGACGATTGCTGTCGTTGACGATGGCGGGCACCTGCTGGGCCTACAACGCCTGGATGGCGCCAACACGATTTCGGCTCACATCGCACCTGCCAAAGCACACACTGCTGCGATGGGTGCGCGTCCGTCAAAGGTTTATGAAGATGTCATCAATAACGGGCGTATGTCGTTTTTGTCTGCCCCCCTCATTCAGGGCATGTTAGAGGGCGGCGTGCCAATTATTGTGGAAGGTCATACCGTTGGTGCGGTTGGTGTGTCGGGCGTGCAGTCCTCCGAAGATGCGCAAATCGCGACCGCTGGGATTGCAGCACTTAAGTTGTAAAACTTTTTATCTAACGGGCATCTGTCCCGGTTACCGAGGAGACAACATTCCATGGCTAATTCAATTGAATCCGTTTTGGTTGAAACGCGCGTATTTCCACCCCCACAGGACTTCTTCAAGCAGGCCAATGTGTCAGGCCAAGCTGCCTACCAGGCATTGCTCGAGGAATCGGATCGGGATCCGAATGCGTTTTGGGGGCGGATGGCTCGCGAGCAGTTGCAATGGAGCAAGCCTTTTACCAAGGTGCTGGACGAGTCGCGGGCGCCATTTTTTGAATGGTTTGGTGATGGCGAGCTCAACGTCTCCGCGAACTGTCTGGATGTCAATCTCAAAAACGGTAATGCCAATAAAGTCGCCATCATTTTTGAGGCGGATGGTGGCGAGGTCGTCAATATTACCTATCAGCAGCTCTATGAGCGTGTTTGCAAATTTGCCAATGGCTTGAAGTCGCTTGGCTACAAGGCGGGTGATCGCTCGATTATCTATCTGCCTATGTCAATCGAAGCCATTGTGGCGATGCAGGCGTGTGCACGCTTAGGCATCACGCACTCGGTCGTATTTGGTGGTTTCTCGGCAAAAAGTTTGCACGAACGCATCGTGGACGTTGGTGCGAGCTTGGTTATTACGGCTGATGAACAACTGCGAGGCGGCAAGGCGATTGCACTGAAGCCTGCTGTAGACGAAGCCTTCGGTATGGGTGGATGCGACGCTGTGCGCCATTGCATTGTCTATAAGCGCACGGGCGGCAAGGTCAACTGGGATGCCAAGCGCGATCTGTGGATGCATGAGCTGGTGGAAAAACAGGCTGCTGAATGCGCGCCTGTACCCGTCAACGCAGAGCATCCTCTGTTTATTTTGTATACCTCTGGTTCGACTGGTAAGCCCAAGGGCGTTCAGCACTCTTCAGGTGGCTATCTGTTGTGGGCCAAGCTTACGATGCAGTGGGTCTTTGATGCGAAAGCGAGCGACGTCTTCTGGTGTACTGCGGACGTGGGCTGGGTCACAGGCCACACCTATATCGCGTATGGTCCTTTGGCTGCCGGCATGACACAGATCGTGTTTGAAGGTGTGCCAACCTATC
>CAMCWG010000138.1 GCA_945882005.1 Bordetella parapertussis | reverse complement strand
CAACGTAATGCAGTGGCCGATTGTGAAAATCGTCACAAATTTCAAAATGTCTTTGAACGTAGTTAAAAAGAACACCACGCCAAGTAAAAATAGTAGATGGTCGTATCCCGTCAGCATGTGGCTTGCGCCGAGCCAGACATATTGCAGATAGCCACCATCTAACATACGCTGCCTGTCTGCATCACTTATGCCGTGTGCAAAGGCGAAGAGCGGAAAAAAGACAAGCAGTAATGCCCCAAGACGGATGGGATGTAAAAATCTCATTTGGATTCCTAAATCAGTCAAATAAGGTCAAGCAGGGCAAACCTACCTGCAAATTTGTGACCTAGACTAATTCTCGGGGTGGACGTAACAAACAATCCAAGAAGACAACTGGCGGCGCATTAAGGGTAAACGCAATTTTTGAGACTGTAACGACAGTAGTAAAAACTGCTTGGCAATCCCCTAATAAGGCCGAGTGTTGAACACCATCAGTGATGTGCTGATGAAGTGGCTCTTCTGACCCATGATCATAGTGCGTCGCGAAGGTGTCATGATGGTGATGATCAACTTCATGATCGTGAGCAAACAGCTGATGAACTTCGGTGGAAGAGACAATGAAGCTGCCCGCTGCGGCAGTTAAGGTTAACTGACAACTCAAAAAAACAACGACACAGAAAATGTAGATACGCCGCATGTTTTTAGTTTACCGGAAATCCCCGATAGATTAATGAGTGTGCGAGTGGGAGTGAATTAAATTTTCATGAGTATGGATGTGTGTATGCTTCTCAGTTAGTAGTAGTGATGCGGACGAAGCGCTGGTATGCAACAAGCCCATCAATAAACATATTGGAGCAAGAATGCCGCCGCTTAATAGGGCGTCACCTAGCCGGAACCACTCTTGAGCCGTTATGCAGGAACTTTTCCAGCCCCGGCCTCTGATCACCCGAGGGATTGAAAGGCCAACGCCGCTGCCCAAATAACGCAGGCCAGCCAAAATAATTGGGGAAACATGAGTTCCGACAATTAGCTTGGTAAAGGGCGCGCTAGGGGCAAGGAGAATTGCGGCTGCAAGGGCAAAAACCACAGCCGGTTTTGCTCAAATTTACCTACACGATCCGGCAGTTGGGGGGCGTAGCTTAGCTTGGTAGGGTACTACGTTCGGGCCGGAGGAGTCGCAGGTTCGAATTTCCTCGCCCGACCAATTTAGACATCACATTTCTCGGGAGCAAGCCAGTGCTTTACCGTCTTAAGAACCCGCGGAAAAACGTTTCCGTATTCACAGCTAAAGTATCGAAGTGGTAGCCGCCTTCCTGAACAATAACTGTTGGTAGCGCAAGCTCGGCGATTTGCCTGCCGAGTCTGCCGAAGCCCTCTGTTGTGACCGCAACCTTTGCTTGCGGATCATCTTTGTAGACGTCAAAGCCGAGTGAGAATACCAACGCGTCAGGCTTAAAGGCATTCAGTGCCTCGAGCGCGCGCGACACATTATCAAAAAAGACTTCCTCAGAGGCGCCATGCGGCATGGGAAGATTCAGATTAAATCCTTCTCCCTTCTGCTCGCCCGTTTCGTCGTCAAAACCTGCTGTGGCTGGGTAGAAATTTGTGGGGTCTCCGTGAACCGAAATATAAAAAATATCGTCGCGGCCGTAGAAAATTTCCTGGATCCCTTGCCCGTGGTGCATGTCGGTGTCGAGAATGACGATACGTTTGTATTTCTCTCGCAGCAGTTCAGCTGCAATCGCGGCGTTGTTGATATAACAAAACCCACCCGCAGCGTCCTTGCGTGTGTGATGCCCAGGTGGACGGCACAGGGCGTAAGCACTCGAGTCACCCCCAAGCACCGCGCGAGTTGCTGCGATCGCGGATTGGGCGCCCCAATAGGCAGATGTCCATGTGTGTTCACCGACGGCTGCGCTGCCATCGGCCAAATAGCGACCAGCTTCTCCCAAGATTCCACGCAGTGCATTGGGCTCGCGCACAAACACGTTGGGAATCACTTCGTCGCCCCAGTCCTGTCCAACATCTTTCCACCGAGCGTGTGCGGTTTGCAGGAATTCCAGGTATTTCGGGTCATGAACCATGAGTAGAGGCGCCATGCCAGCATCAACAGGCTGTGTCACTGGCAAGCCAAGGGCTGCCAAGCCCTTCAAGATTTGCACCGACCTCTCAGGTACTTCTTGCGGCACACGCATCTGCCCCCGCGAAAAATAGGTGGTTGGGTGATGGAGCTGTTGGTTAGGATGGAAAAAAGATTTCATCAGAGAGCCTTACCTGAATTCAGAATATTTGTCGGGCTAAGCGCGACGACTGTCGATCATACTGAGTCATCATAAGCGTGTCGATGGTAAGGCAAAACGTGACTTGCAACCATGGCGAGCTTAGGGTCTACTTAGGCTACCGGAATGCGGCAGGCTGTGCGCCTGTTTCACCAAGGCTTAAAAATATATAGGAGACTAGAGATGAATTTCAAAAAATCGGTTTTGGCGATGATTTTTGCCGGAGCTTTTGTAGCAAGCGCACAGGCTCAGGCACCTGCAGAGGTTAAGCTTGGCTTGGTCACATTCTTGTCTGGCCCTGCGGCATCGCCTTTTGGTGTGCCCGCTCGCAATGCAGCCGAATTGTTGCTCGAGCAATTCAATGCCGGAACTGCGCCAGCTCCCTATAATAAAAAAGGTTTCGGTGGTTCGATCGTAAAGCCACAGCTTATTGATGAAGCGGGAACCAGCACTAGTGTTGTGACGGAGTATCGGAATTTAGTACAGCGCGACAAAGTGGATTTGATCGTGGGGTACATCTCAAGTGGCAATTGCTTAGCGATTACGCCAGTTGCCGAAGAGCTGAAAACAGTCACGCTTCTCTTTGATTGCGGCACGCCGCGGATTTTCGAAGACGGCAAGAAAAATTACGTGTTTCGTGCAGTCAATCACGCTACGGCTGATAGCGCAGGTCTCGTACGTTACCTTAAAGCAACAAAGCCAGATGTAAAAACATACAGCGGCATTAATCAAAACTATGCTTGGGGACAAGACTCCTGGAACGATTTTGATGCCGCGATGAAGCAAATGTATCCGCAGGCAGCCGTTAAGACGTCGCAAATGCCCAAGCTATTTGCTGGCCAGTACAGCGCAGAGATTTCTGCTTTGATGGGTAGCAAGTCCGATGTTGTTCACACCAGTTTTTGGGGTGGTGACCTCGAGGCGTTCATACTTCAATCTGTGCCACGCGGTTTGTATAAAAATAGCCAGGTTGCTCTGATTGCTGGTGAAACGGCAATGTATCGGCTGGCTAGCAAGATTCCAGACGGCACGATTATCGGTGCCCGAGGCCCCTACGGTGTTATGGCTCCTGATACGCCATTAAACAAGTGGTTCCGTGACGCGTTCACCGATCGTTACAACGTTGCACCGAACTACACGGCCTATCAAATGGCACATTCCATTATGGCGGCTAAGCTGGCCTTCGAAAAAGCGATGGATGCCAATGGCGGTAAAAAGCCATCGACCGAGCAAATCGCTGCCGCGTTACGTGGGCTGTCCTATGAAGGTCCTGGTGGTGTACATAAGTTTGCGTTGAATAATGGACATCAAGCGATTTCAGAGACGGCATATGGCCGTACTAAATTGGTGAATGGCCAGATGACTCTTGTCGATGTAATGCGGTTTGGCGCTGAGCAAGTGATGCCTCCTGATGGTGTCAAGAGTGCTGATTGGATTGCAGGTGGGATGAAGTCGAAGTAACGCAGACCTAACTTTGAAAGGCAAAGGGCGGCGCTCAGGCGTCGCCCTTTTACACAACTATGATTTCTCAAGTGATGATTGTCCTGGTGGATGGGTTGAACTATTCCGCCTGGTTGTTCTTATCCGCTGTGGGCTTGACGCTTATTTACGGCGTGATGAAGATTGTGAACGTGGCTCACGGCAGCTTTTATGCGTTGGGAGCCTATATGGCGGCCTCAGTTGTTGGAATCTGGACGACTAACGGCTACCCCCCATACTTGTCATATCTCGCCTTGCTTGCGGCTGCGATCGTTGGCGGTTTTATTGTTGGGCCCTTGCTTGAGCGTTTCTTGTTGCGCTATCAGTATGAAAAAGACGAGGTCGTGATCTTGCTGATTACGTACGCTTTGTTTTTGGTGATGGAGGATGCGCTCAAGCTTGTTTGGGGCGTCGATCCTTATTTCATTTCTGAACCTTATGAGTATCTGGGCAATTTTTCAATTGGTGAGATGACTTATCCAAATTATTACCTGCTGATGCTTGGTCTTGCGCTGATCGTAGGATTTGCGCTGATGTTAGTTTTGAATAAGACGCATTTTGGACGGATGTTGATTAGTGTGATTTACGACCGTGAGATTAGTGCAGCAATGGGAATTGACGTAAAAAAGATTTTCATACTGACCTTTGGTGTCGGTTGTTCGCTCGCAGCAATTGCTGGTGCTTTTACGGCGCCCACTATTTCAGTGACGCCAGGGCTAGGTGTCGAAGTCATTGTGCTTTCATTTGCTGTTGTGGTCACAGGCGGGTTAGGCAGTTTGCCTGGGGTTGCGTTGGCGGCTTTCATCATGGGTCTAGTGCGTGCGTTTTGCATTCACTACGCGCCACAGCTCGAATTATTTGTAATTTTTAGCGTCATGGCTTTAGTCTTGGCATTTAGACCGCGTGGGCTGTTTAGCTTGGCTGAGGCGAGAAAAATATGATGCTCGATAAGATGACTGTGCGCTTTGGCCTCGTTTTGCTAGCCATGATGGCACTAACGCCGTTTATTCCTCAGTGGGCCCTCTTTATTTTGACGATCACGGGAGCCAATGGGCTCGTCGTGCTTGGCTTGATGCTGTTTTTACGGGCTGGCTTGGTTTCCTTTGGGCAGGCGTTATTTTTCTGTGCGGGCGCATACACAACAGGTTTACTGGCATTGGTGTTTGGATTGCGAGAGGTGTTCGTGCTACTGCCGCTGAGTGCAATCGTTGCTGGCGCACTGGCTTATCTGCTGGGATTTTTGCTTGCAAAATACCGAGCAATTTTCTTCGGCCTCTTGTCCTTAGCATTCTCGATGATTTTGTACGGCCTGCTTGTTAAAACTGAAGCCTTGGGCTCGACGGATGGTTTCAATGTACCGGCGGTGACCATTTTGGGTTGGGCGCCAGAATCGGATCAGGTGCGCCAGGCTGTGCTGGGCGTGACAAGCGTCGTCATCATTTTTTGCGTCGCGTTTGTTAACCATCTGCTCAAAAGTCCTCGCGGATTATTATTGACGGCGATTCGTGATAACGAGATTCGCGCAGAGTATATGGGTGCATCAGCGCGGCGGACAATACATCTGATCTACGTGATTGCAGGCGTATTGTCTGGATTTGCCGGAGCAATTGCTGCGATTGCAGTTGGCCATATCGATCCTGCCATGGCGTTTTGGACAACTTCTGGTGAGTTTATTTTTATCGCTATCTTAGGTGGTGTCGGTAGTGTTGTAGCGCCCTTCATCGGCGCATTGCTATTCGGTATGATCCACAGCGTTGCCTTTTCCTACTCTCCGAATACATGGCAAGCCGTGATTGGCCTCTCGTTGATCTTTGTGATCCTGCTCCTGCCCAACGGCTTGTGGTCGCTCGTTAGTAAATATAAGCGAGGGCAGCCATGAGTGAGATCATTCTGCACGCCAAGGGCTTGAACAAAAGTTTTGGTGCAGTTGTCGCTGCGGCTGACATTGATGTGGCTGTACCCTCTGGTGCATGCATTGGCTTGATAGGAACCAACGGTGCCGGCAAGACGACCTTTGTCAACATGATCACGGGGTATCTTAAACCTGACTCAGGCACGGTTGAATTTAACGGACGCGACATCACACAGTTGCCACCGCGCGAGATCACCCAATTAGGTATTTGTCGCTCGTTCCAAATCCCGCAGCTCTACAACACGTTGACTGCGTTGGAAAATCTTGAGGTCAGTTTCGGAATCGTTTCGCTGATCGCGAACAAAGGCAGTTTGTTCACGCGAACTGAACGTGTGATTCCGGGCTATAGCAAGACGATCCGGCAACTGGCAGAAGAGTCACTCGAACACTTCGGCTTAAGTGCGTATCGCGACAAAGTGGCACGTGTACTGCCGGGGGGTGTCCGCAAGCTGTTGGATATTGCGATGGCCATGGCAATGCAGCCAAAAATCCTGTTGCTTGATGAGCCAACAAGTGGCGTTTCCACTGAAGAGAAATTTCAGATCATGGAAATGGTGATGCACGCAGTGCGACAGGGAAACACCACAGTCCTGTTTGTTGAACATGATATGGAAATTGTCAGTAAGCATGCCGAGCGTGTTCTTGCCTTTTATGAAGGTCGCATCATTGCAGATGCTGCGCCAGAAGTAGCGCTAAAGGATGAGCGAGTTGTGAAATATATCGTCGGCAAAACGCACGCTGCGACTGTTGGGCAGGAGCATTGAGATGCTGAAAATTTGTAATCTCAATGTGTCAATTCAATCCGTTGATATTTTGCGGGACGTTTCGATTCAAGTCGATACCGCATCGATGGCAGGTTTAGTCGGTCGCAATGGTGCGGGTAAGACGACTCTGATTAAGAGCGTGATGGGTATTCTTCAACCCAAATCCGGAACAATCGAGTTTGATGGCGTTGACTTGGTCCGAACCCCAGTCAATCTGCGTAACCGTCTTGGCATTGGTTATATGCCTGAAGATCGCCGACTTATTCCTGACCTAACGGTGGAAGAAAATATTCTTGTACCGGCCTGGGCAAATCAGCAAATCGACGCGCAAAAACGGCTCGCCTATGTGTACGATTTAATTCCAGAGTTACGCGCGTTCGCGCCTCGACGAGGACAACAGTTGTCTGGTGGACAGCAAAAACTTGTCGCGTTGGGCCGTGCGCTGATGATCGGAACAAAGCTGCTTTTGCTTGATGAGCCGTTTGAAGGTGTTGCGCCAGCGCTTGCGCAGCGACTAGCTGAAGTCATTAGCCGCCTCAAGGACGAGGGCATGGCCGTGATTTTTTCAGAGTCGGACCTGCAGTACTCTGAGCACTTGGTTCAGAAGGTCTACAGCATTGATCGAGGGGCAGTTACTGAGCGGCCGTTAAAGCCACGCCTTTGATCATCAGGCGATAAAGAAAACGTTTCTGTTCCGGATCGTAATCAGCGTTGGCCTGATGCATCACGGCTTGGTTATCCCAAATGACCATATCGCCCACCTGCCATTGGTGCCGATATTCGTAACGAGCGCCTGTCGCACGTTGGTATAGCTCTTCGATCAAGGCATAACCCTTATCCGCAGGCATGCCCTCGATCCCTTCCATGCGGCCCGTATTCAAATATAGAGCTGGTCGTCCGCTCCCAGGATGACGAATCACGATGGGCTGTAAGGCGGTTGGGATTTTTGCAAGATCTTCAGGGCTGAGCTTGGTGAGTTCACGCGGGCTACGACTGCTTTGATGCACATGTAGTGACTTAAGGTTTTTAATGGTTTCTTTAAGAGACGCAGGCAAGTCATCATAGGCGTGTCGGACATCGACAAACTGCGTATCGCCTCCTGTTGGAGGAATTTGTAGCGCATGCAGCGTGGTCGCTTTCGGAGGACAGCGGTCGTTAGAGTGATCTGTGTGATAGTTCTCTCCCCGCACTTGAAGCTTACCGTTTTTACGAGGCAGATCGTCCGTTGAATTGCAGCCGACCATTGGATAGTCTGGTAGTACGTATTTTTTTAGCTGCTGATCCATCAGTTCGCCGAAGATTTCGGCGGCAGCCATAAACTGTGGCGGAGTCAGGGTTTGTTTGCGAAACACCAGTACAGCGTATTGTGCGA
>CAMCWG010000137.1 GCA_945882005.1 Bordetella parapertussis | reverse complement strand
ACTCAACGACGGGTTGTCGCTCGGGTTTCAGGTGCACGCACTTGCGCGGCAAGTTTGTCGAGTACGCCGTTTACGAACTTAAAGCCATCGGTGCCACCGAACGACTTGGCGAGCTCGACGGCCTCGTTGATCGCCACTCGGTAAGGCACTTCAACGTGATGCACAAGCTCGTAGCTGCCAATCAACAAAATGCCGTGCTCAATGGGAGACAACTCGGCAAGCGGACGATCAATGAATGGCGCGAATTGCTCGCGCAATGCCGTTGCATCCTTCATTGCGCCATGCAATAGGGTTTGAAACCAGACTGCATCCGCCTGATCGAACTCATCCTCGTCCCGCAAGTGTGCCTCGATCTCTCCGGCATCTTGCAAACTATCCGTGTCACGCACCAGCCACGCATACAAACCTTGCAAGGCAAGTTCGCGAGACCGTCTGCGCGCACTGCGCGGCGGACTGGCCGCGCCCGCTTCAGCGTCGTGCGTCGGATTGTTCAAGATCTTCGTCCTCGTCGTCTTCGTCGGCTTCTGGTTCAAGAGCAGCCACCAAATTTGCCATTTCAACCGCGCATTGTGCGCAGTCACGACCTTTGTCGGCAGCCCGCACTTCGGCTTGTTCGTCAGTCTCGGTCGTCAACACACCGTTTGCAACCGGAATGCCCGTTTCAAGAGAAATGCGAGAAATCGCTGAAGCACTTTCGTTGCTCACAATTTCGAAATGATAGGTTTCACCGCGAATGACAGCACCCAAGGCAATCAGTGCATCAAACTCAAAGGTTTCAGCCATGCGCGCGAGCGTCACGCCGAGCTCGAGGGCACCGGGTACCGTCACAACCATAATGTCGCGCTCGTCAACGCCCAAGCTTTCGAGCTCCTGCAAACACGCATCGAGTTCGATCAGGCCGATGTCTTCGTTGAAACGCGCACGGACGATGCCAATATGCAGGCCCTCGCCGTTCATGTCCGGGGTTAGGGTGTATGGGCTCATGGTGTGCTTCCTATTTGTTACGGGTGGGGGGTTGGTGTTCGTAGCCTGTGACGTCTAGACCAAAGCCAGGCATGATGCTCGGCATCTTGCGCGGCCGCGCTAGCAGGCGCATCTGTCCAACGTTCAAGTCACGCAAAATTTGAGCGCCCATGCCGTAGGTGCGCAAGTCCATGCGACCAGGCTCGCGCTTGACTGGGGGCGCCGTTGGTGAACCCTGCCAGCCTGCAATTTGGCCAAACAGGTGATCGGCGGAGCCTTGGCAGTTAAGAAAGACCATCACACCGGCTGAGGCCTCGCGAATTGCAGTAAGGGCTTCAGCGACACCCCAACTATGTCCGGGGCTTTGCACATCAATCACGTCAAGCACCGAAGTCGGCTCATGCACACGCACAAGTGTTTCTTGACCTGGATCGATTTGTCCTGACACTAGGGCGAGATGCGGATGTCCGGCGACAGTATCGCGGTAAGCGACCATTTCGAACTCACCCCATGGGGTTTGCACAGTCCGCTGCCCGACGCGTTCGATCACAGACTCGTGCTCGTTACGATACTGAATCAAATCAGCAATCGTGCCGAGTTTTAAATTGTGCGTACGACCATATTCGATCAGATCTGGCAGCCGCGCCATCGTGCCGTCAGGCTTCAAAATCTCACAAATCACGGCGGCAGGCGTCAGGCCAGCCATCGCGGTCAAGTCACAACCGGCTTCGGTATGGCCTGCTCTGACCAGCACTCCTCCGGGGACCGCGCGCAACGGAAAAATGTGACCAGGCTGCACCAAATCGGAGGCCTTGGCATCGCGCGCAACCGCCACACGCACGGTCCGCGCACGGTCCGCCACCGAAATTCCAGTCTCAACGCCTTCAGCCGCCTCGATAGAGACCGTGAAATTTGTACCGTAGGCAGTGCCGTTCTTGTTCGCCATCAAGGGCAACTCAAGTTGCCGGCAACGCTCCTCGGTGAGCGTGAGGCAGACCAAACCACGGCCATGCGTGACCATGAAATTAATCGCCTCTGGTGTCACAAACTCAGCGGCCATGACGAGGTCGCCCTCGTTTTCGCGGTCTTCTTCGTCGACCAGAATCACCATGCGCCCCATCCGGAGCTCATCAATGATCTCTGAAACGGGCGAAATCGCCGAAGGCGATGCAGGCGTTGAACTTGAAGCGAGGGAAATTTTGGCGGACATGGTTGTCGGACAATCAGACGGATCTAAAAGCCTATTATAGAATCGTTAAGACAATCCACACGGTAAAGGCCTACTGAGGCCGAAACACCTTCCCGGAACCCGCATGCGCGCACTCACTAGCTTCGCCCCCGACCAAGCGGCCAACATCCGTTTTCTGCTGACCGACATCGATGACACGCTGACGACAGAGGGGCGTCTGACGGCAGACGCCTACGCGGCCCTAGAGCGTCTGTGGTCCGCGGGCATCACCGTCATCCCCATTACAGGTCGCCCTGCCGGCTGGTGCGACCACATCGCACGTATGTGGCCAGTTTTTGCGGTTGTAGGTGAAAACGGGGCTTTTTATATGCGCTATGACCACGGCAAGCGGCGCATGCTGACCCATCATTTTGCGAGCGATGCAGAGCGTCTAGCCAACCGGGCGCGTCTAAACACGCTGTCAGTCAAGATTTTGAGCGCCGTGCCGGGCTCAGCGCTGGCGAGTGATCAAAACTATCGCGAAGCAGATCTGGCCATCGATTTTTGCGAGGATGTCCCGCCTTTACCAGAGGTCGCAGTCAAGAAAATCGTCTCGCTCTTCGAAGCGGAGGGCGCCCAAGCGAAGGTCAGCTCCATCCACGTCAATGGCTGGTTTGGTCAGTATGACAAGCTATCTATGACACGCACCTTGTTTGCTCGCGAGTTTTCAAGTCGACTCGAGGAGCTCTTATCCGTTTGTGCGTTCGCCGGAGACTCACCGAATGACGAACCAATGTTCCAGTTCTTTGACTACTCGGTTGGCGTCGCCAATATCCAAACGCAACTCCATCGGCTGACCCATCGGCCCAAGTTTGTCACGCCATCCAAGGGCGGTGCGGGGTTTGTCGAACTCGCTGATTGGATTCTCGCGGCAAAAAAGATACAGAATCCTTAGCTTTTTCGCTTTGTCATCAAATTTCGGGGGGGTGGTCGATACACTGACCCTCCTTCAATGCCGATTGAGCGACCGAATGCTAGAGCAAGAACTCAAATTGCATGTGCCTGCTGCTGCCCGTGCGGGCTTACAGCGCGAGCTAGCGCGTGGCGCGCTGATACGCACACGCTTGCGTGCACTTTATTTTGATACGCCAACCAGAGCGCTCGCACGCGCTAAAATTTCGCTCCGCCTGCGCCTAGAGGGTCGGCGCTGGGTACAAACGCTTAAGATGCCAGGGTCAGATAGCCTTTCCCGCATCGAACTCAATCAAGCTCGCCCTAGCCCCGTTCTTGACCTAAGCGTGTATGCGGGACTCCCAGCTGGAGTCGTCCTCACGTCACTGAACGAGCCTTTAGAGGTTCGGTATGAAACAAACGTTCTGAGGCTATCCCGAATCCTCCGAGACAGAACTGGGCGCGTCGAAGTAGCGTATGACACCGGCGTGATTCGTGCTGGAGCGCTTGAGCTACCAATTTCTGAAATTGAATTTGAACTGCTATCGGGCCCGCTCGAAACGATATTTACACTTGGTAAACGCTGGCAACAAAAATTTGCCTTGCTTCTCGATGCGCGCAGCAAAGCCGAGCGCGGTGATCGCTTGGCTCAGCTAGACAAAACTTTGAATGCGCTTGATGCGCTGAACGCACAAGACTCAGAAACAAAACGCATCGAGGCAATCGCCGCATTCTGGGCGCCTCAACCGGTCACGCCTATCGTGTTAGACGCACAAAGCAATGCTGCACAAGCCTTGCGCGACGTATCTGCCGAGTGTCTGGATCAAATCATTCGAAACAGCGCAATCATTGCTGGCATCGATACCGGTGACCTCTACGCAGACAAGCGCTCTGAACATGTGCACCAACTGCGTGTCGGCATTCGTCGACTACGTTCTGCCTGGTCCTTTTTTAATGGGCTGACCGACTTGCCCAGCCTGGAAGCGCGCACTGAAATAAAAATGCATTTTGCTCAACTCGGTGGCGCTCGCGATGACGATGTCCTGCGAGAACTAATTTTGCCAATTTTGAGCAAAGCAGGGCAACCGCCATTGGTGCTGGATCAAATAACGCAACACACAGATGCTGCTGGAACCGTTCGAAGCATCGGCTTTCAATCCTGGCTTCTAGATATGCTGGCGAGTGTTGTACTGCCTAGTGAGCCGACCAAGACAGCCGCATTGCAGCTTTCGGACACGACGCCCACGCAACTTGCAGAGCAGCCTCTAGAACAAGCTATCGAACAAACGCTCAGCAAAAAACTAAAGAAATGGGATCGCAAAGTAGTCGCGGAGGGGAGCCAACTTCCAACGCTGGACATGGAAGCCCGCCATGAGTTGCGCAAGCGGGGCAAAAAGCTGCGTTATGCACTACAGTTCTGTGAATCGATCTTGCCACAACGTCGACTCGCACCATACAAAAAGGCTCTGGCGCGTGTACAGAATATTCTGGGCGAGATGAATGATCTGATCGTGGCGCGTGAACGCTTCGTTGGCTTACGCGACACACAACCCAGTGCTTGGTTTGCCTGCGGGTGGATTACCTCGCGACTTGATACCTTGACGCTCGAGGCGACAGAGGCCTTCAAAGCGCTTGCCAACACGCACAGACCCTGGCGCTAGCCTACTAACGCAGCAGCAAAATCTGCGGCCACAAAGGGCTGCAGATCTTCCATTTTTTCGCCGACGCCAATCCAATAAACGGGAACCGGGCGTGTGCCTTGGGCTCCAGCAGCTACGGCAGCTAGGGTACCGCCTTTCGCGGTTCCATCTAATTTTGTAACGATCAAACCGGTTAACCCAACGGCTGCGTCAAAACTCCGGATTTGCGACAATACGTTTTGTCCGGAATTGCCGTCGACAACGAGTAAGACCTCGTGCGGTGCTGTCGGATCTGCCTTGGCAATCACACGACGAATTTTTTTCAGCTCGTCCATCAAGTGCAATTGCGTTGGCAGACGCCCTGCTGTATCCACCATCACAATATCCATACCGCGCGCACGTCCTGCATGGACAGAATCAAAGGCGACCGCAGCAGGATCCGCGCCGTCCTGCGCGATCACCGACACGTTATTGCGATTACCCCACTCAACAAGCTGCTCGCGCGCCGCGGCGCGAAACGTATCGCCTGCCGCCAACAAGACTTTGGCACCGCGTTGTTGCAAGGCGTTCGCTAGCTTACCGATCGAGGTGGTTTTGCCTGCACCGTTCACACCGGTAATCATGACGACGAGTGGCCTGACATGGCCGACATCAAACGGCTTTTCAAGAATTTTTAAATGCTCCGCCAACACATCCTTAAGGGCTTGACGCACAGCATCCGCCTCTTCGATGCGATCTCGCTTTACACGCGCACGCAGCGCACCCATGAGTTGCTCGGTGGCCTCGACGCCCGCGTCGGCCATGATCAATGCCGTCTCAAGTTCTTCGAATAAATCTTCATCGACACGCACGCCGACGAACAGACTACCCAGGCTTTGGCCGGTTTTCGCCAAACCGCCTTTCAGCTTCGCTAACCACGAAGTTTTTTGCTCAGCAATTTCTTCTTCTGTCTGTTCTTCTGTCAGCTCTTCTATCTGGTTTTCTACCGACTCTTGAACCAGATCTGGAACTGACTCTTGTACCAGCTCTTGAACTGGCTCTTGAACTGGCTTTTGAACTGGCTCTTGGACCTGTTGAGCTGCGTCGACAGTAAAGGTGGGCAACGGCCCACTGGTCTGCTCAGTGCCAGTGGGCGGAATTGGCAGCCCAGTCTGGCGCCCAAGTGGTGCGCCTGACAAAGCCTGCGACAACATAAAGCGTCGCCCTTGTGCAGGAGGGCTATCCACCGCGATCGCAGGGGCCTCGGTACTGGTATCCTGCGAGATGCTCAGATCTGGCGCAGGCGCCAGGGACTGGTCCTCTGGTAGAGGCTCAACAGGCGTAGTTTTTTTCTTGAAGAAGCGAAACATAGTGAAGAAGTATATTCGGATCGTTGGCGGACAGTTTCGTCGCACACCAATTGAGGTGATCGAAGCGGACGGTTTACGTCCCACGCCGGACCGGGTAAGAGAAACGCTCTTCAATTGGCTAAATTTTTTTTGGCAAGGTGACTTTCATAGCAAACGCGTACTGGATTTGTTTGCGGGAAGCGGCGCGCTGGGGTTTGAAGCGGCCTCGCGCGGTGTTGCGCACGTCCAGATGGTGGAACAACACCCAAAAGCACTCACCGCTTTAAGGGCGCTACGCGACAAGCTGGGTGCACAAGCAGTTAGAATTCACGCCGGAGACGCAAAGCATGTGGTCGCAAGACTAGAGGCTGCGCGCTTTGACCTTATTTTTTTGGATCCACCCTTTGGGAAAAACTGGCTCGACGAACTCTGGCCGATTCTTCCAAATTTGTTAGAACCCAACGGTCTTGTTTATATTGAGGCCGAAAAACCGATTTTTGTACCCGAGCAGTACGACTTATTGCGCCAAGACCGCGCCGGAGCCGTACACTATCACCTCATCCAAATTGCTGCATTGCAAAAATGATCACTGCTATCTACCCTGGTACGTTCGACCCGATGACCCGCGGCCACGAAGACTTAGTTCGCCGAGCCGCCAGCCTGTTTGACCGCGTTGTGGTCGGCGTGGCGCACAGTCGGAATAAAAAACCGTTCTTTGCCATTGAAGAACGCGTCGAAATCGCCCGTGAAGTGTTGGGGCACTACCCCAACGTTAAAGTTGCCAGCTTTGCTGGCCTACTCAAGGACTTTGTACGCGAGCAGGATGGTCGCGTGATTGTCCGTGGTCTGCGCGCGGTATCGGACTTTGAGTATGAATTTCAGATGGCCGGGATGAACCGTCATTTGCTCCCGGAAGTCGAGACGCTGTTCATGACACCTTCGGACCAATACCAATTTATTTCGGGCACGATTGTGCGTGAGATCGCTGAACTGGGCGGAGATGTGAGCAAGTTTGTCTTCCCTTCAGTCGAACGATGGTTGCAGGCCAAGTCGAAAG
This sequence comes from Bordetella parapertussis, assembly GCA_945882005.1. Classification (GTDB taxonomy): domain Bacteria; phylum Pseudomonadota; class Gammaproteobacteria; order Burkholderiales; family Burkholderiaceae_B; genus Zwartia; species Zwartia parapertussis_C. The sequence continues at coordinate 688 of CAMCWG010000137.1, read as the reverse complement.
AGCGCCGCGAACAAGCCGCTGCAGCTGCAAAAGCGTAATCCCACAGGGGATTGCGCCTGAGAGCTTTTTAGGAACGCTATGGCACTACGCATCACCGAGGAATGTATCAACTGTGACGTGTGCGAGCCACAATGTCCCAATGATGCAATCTCGATGGGTGAAGAGATCTACATCATCGATCCAGCCGCTTGCACGGAATGCGTGGGTCATCACGACGAGCCTCAGTGCAAAGTAGTATGTCCTGTCGAGTGCATTGAACTCCATCCGCAATGGAAGGAAGGTCAAGATGCCTTAATGGCGAAATATCGTGTTTTGACCGCTGCAAATACAGAAAAAGAATAGAGCGGCGGGATGACTTATCCTTGCGGCCAAACAGGTTGTTTTCTATCGGGATGAATTTTCACAAAACGGCACTCTAGCCCGAGCGCCTTGCTAAACCAAACCGCAGCAACCTCGCCCTCATCGATCACGACGACCGCTTGCTTGGCGATCGTTGCCTGACGATTCAAGCTATCGTCATCCTCAATCACATCCAGCGGGTGGCCACAGATTTATGAGCTTGAGGCCGAGTGGAAAAAGCGTAAGGGCTGGGCGTAACTCACCTCGCATCACCTTGTTGATCAAGGGGCCTCTGCCGCAGCACTAGGCAGGGGCTCTTGTTTTGCATCAATTCGCTCATCTTTATGAT
>CAMCWG010000136.1 GCA_945882005.1 Bordetella parapertussis | reverse complement strand
CATTGACGTCCAACAATTTGCGCTCGCCTGAAATAACGACGGTTTCGCTTTCATCTGCGGCCTGAGCACCCGCCTCGACAGCAGCTTGCATCAAACGAGACATATCCTCTTGTAGACGCGCCAGATCATGCGAAAGCGTTTGACGCACTTGCGCAAAGGACTTCCCTGCAAAATTGTGATTAAAGAAATTGGCTGCCTCAATGAGGGCAGTATTCGTATAGTCACGCGGTGTCAACAGAATACGGTTCTGCACATCACCATCGGGCGTGACAATTATCAGCAGGATCCGCTTCTCGGACAGACGGATAAATTCAATCTGCCTGAAGACTTGGGCACGGCGGGGCGACAACACGACACCAGCAAACTGTGTCAGGCTAGAGAGCATCGACGCTGCAGCGTTGACTGCGCGCGAAGGATCTGAGGCCGACTGCAAATCACGCACATTGGAGGTCGAGGCCAGCTCAAAGGGTTTTGCTGTCAGCATCGTATCGACAAACAGCCGGTAGCCGCGCGGGGTTGGGATACGACCAGCCGAGGTATGCGGACTGTGGATCAGACCCAGCTCTTCGAGATCGGCCATGACATTGCGAATCGTGGCGGGCGACAGGTCAAAGAGTTTAGAAAGCGTGCGCGAGCCGACGGGTTGACCGTCGTCGATATAGCGTTCAATTAATGCTTTAAGAAGCGAGCGTGCACGATCATCCATGATCACCCTATTTTACCTTCCCCGACCCTATAATCGGTTAGTTTTTCGACGATCAGGGGTCGCATGCATTTTCCCACCATCGCGCTTATTGGCAGATATCAGGACTCGGGCCTGCACGCTCCGCTGCGTGCACTCGCCACCCTGCTTGGGCAGGACGGACGCAAAGTGCTGATCGAAGCAGACACGGCCCGGCACACAGGGGTCAGCGAGTACCCTACCGCAACCTTTGCACAGATTGGGCAGCAGGCTAGTCTGGCCATCGTAATGGGTGGGGACGGCACAATGCTCGGTGCGGCCCGCCACCTCGCTCCATTTGATGTGCCGGTCGTCGGAATCAACCATGGGCGACTCGGATTCATCACAGACATTCCCGTCGAGGCGGCTCAGGTCGCACTCACGGATCTTTTGCAAGGCCGCTACGAGACTGAAAAGCGCATGCTTTTGAGCGCCACGGTTTGGCGTGGCGACCAACAGATGTACACCGCCACTGCACTGAACGACGTCGTACTTAACCGTGCTGGCCGTGGGGGAATGATTGAAGTGCGGGTCGAAATCGACGGCACGTATATGTACACCCAGCGGGCAGACGGATTGATCGTTGCCACCCCGACGGGATCAACCGCCTATGCCTTATCGTCTGCTGGTCCGATCTTGCATCCAGAAATTAGCGCCATGGTGCTCGTTCCCGTCGCACCACAAACACTATCGAATCGGCCGATCGTGATCCCAGCGGATGGCGTTCTGAACATGACCCTTACCGCCATGGGGCGCGTCGAAGCGGGCGCAAGCGTGCACTTTGATATGCAGACTTGGTCTGACTTAGTGCCCGGCGATCGTATCGTTGTGCAACGCGCCGAACATACGATTCGCTTTTTACACCCCGCTGGCTATAACTTCTTTTCTACACTGCGTCGCAAACTAGATTGGAACCGTATGCCGCGCTCCGGCAACGACGGGGACTAGCGTCCATGCTGCGCGCCCTGCAAATTCGTGACTTTGTCATTGTCACCCAGGCTGAGATTGATTTTGCGTCTGGATTTACCGTCTTTTCAGGTGAAACTGGCGCGGGCAAATCCATCCTGATTGATGCGCTTGCGCTCACGCTCGGCGAGCGGGCGGACGTCTCGGTGTTACGTCAAGGCGCGGAACGGGCCGACGTCAGTGCAATTTTTGATACACCGCCCGAACTGCAGCAATGGCTGAGCGAGCACGATCTGCGAGCCGGCGACGAACTCGTTTTGCGCCGTGTGATTGATGCACAAGGACGCAGTCGCGCCTATATTAACGGCACGACGGCGACTGTCACGCAGTTGCGTGAAGTGGGCGAACATCTCGTCGACATTCACGGACAACATGCCCACCAAAGTCTTTTGCAACCAGAGAATCAACGCGACATGCTGGACGCGCATGGTGGTCATCAAACGCTACGACAACAGGTATCGAGTGCCTGGAAAGCATGGCGCAAAGTCGAGCGACAGCTCTCGCTGAGTGAACAAGATGCTAGCGTGATCGCAGCCGCCCGCGAGAAGCTCGAATGGCAAATAGCAGAGCTCGATCGTCTGAGTCTCGGACCAACTGAATGGCAAGACGTTTCCTCGGAGCACACGCGTCTTGCGAACGGGCAGGCGCTCATCGATGGGGCAGCCCAGGCGCTTGCATTACTCGACGACACCGAGGCTTCCGCACATCATCAAATCGCAACAGCGGTGCAACGCATTAACCAACTTTTGCGCCACGACCCAGCCTTGCAATCGGTCTACGAGGCGCTAGAGTCGGCACGTATTGGCGTGAGTGAAGCGGTCTCGGACCTCAACGCCTATTTATCGCGCGGAGAGCTTGATCCAGCGCGGCTTGCAACGGCTGAGGAACGGATGCGAACGATTTTTGATCTTGCGCGCAAGTTCAAAACCGAACCCGAACAGCTCTACGCTTTACATCAAACGCTTCAAAGCGAACTCAAGTCTCTGCAGGAGTCAGCCGACATTGAAGCGCTACGCGCCGCTGCCGCCGCGCTTAAAAAAGAGTACGAACAACACGCGCAAGCGCTCTCTGCCGCCAGACAAAAAGCCGCAAAAGACTTAGGTAAGCTTGTGGGCCGCGCCATGCAAACCCTGGCCATGGAAGGCGGGCAGTTCACCATCGCACTGACCGAAGCTGCGGCTTCAGCGCAAGGGCAGGATCATGTTGATTTTCTGGTCTCGGGTCACGCAGGCACAACGCCAAAGCCACTCGCTAAAGTCGCATCCGGCGGAGAGCTCGCTCGGATCTCGCTCGCTCTATCGGTGATCGCGAGCCGTGCGGCTCGCGTACCAACACTCATTTTTGATGAAGTCGACAGCGGTATTGGTGGCGCCGTGGCCGAAGTCGTGGGCAACCTGTTACGTGAACTCGGGCAGCGACACCAAGTACTTTGCGTCACCCACCTGCCTCAGGTGGCAGCCCGTGGTCAGCATCACTTTCAGGTCAGTAAGCAACAGGCCAAAGGTGTCACCACCTCAAGCATTACTGCGCTAGACGACCGAGCACGTATTGAGGAAATCGCCCGCATGCTAGGTGGCATCAAAATCACTGATACCACGCGCAAACATGCCTCAGAACTGCTAGATGCAGGCTCTTAGCCGCAATCCTTGCACACCCCGTACAGCACCATATCGTGACTTTCTAGTCGGTAGCCATTAGTTCGAGCAATTTTATGTTGCCGCTTTTCAATTTCTTCGTCGGCAAACTCCGTCACTTTGCCGCAATGGGTGCAGATGAGGTGATCGTGATGATCCCCGTCATTGAGCTCAAAAACAGACTTGCCACCATCAAACTGGCTTCGGGCCAAAATGCCCGCTTGCTCGAATTGCGTCAACACCCGATAAACGGTAGCCAGCCCAATATCAATCTTGTCATTGAGTAAAGAGCGATAGATATCTTCGGCACTCAGGTGTCTTTCACCAGACTTGCGAAACATATCGAGAATTTTTAGGCGCGGAAACGTGGCCTTAAGGCCGACGTTTTTAAGGTCGCTTTGGTCGTTCTCGGTATCCAAGAAAAATCCCCTATTTTGCCTACTAGGCGTGCGATTAAGGCTTTATGATAGCGTCTTTGGTTGCAAAACCTATAGAGGTCTGCAGTGTTCACATTCCGTACTCTCGCTTCGTACCTGCGCGCCAGCCTGTTAGGTGTGGTTTGCGCGGCAGCTCTAATCGGCTGTTCCTCCAATCAGTGGGGCTTTCCCTACCGTACCGGCGTTCAGCAAGGTAACTGGGTCACTAAAGACCAAGTCTCCCTCTTACGCCCCGGTATGTCGCGTGAGCAAGTCCGCTTTGCGCTTGGCACGCCTACGTTAGCCAGTGTGCTGCATGCCAACCGTTGGGACTACCCTTACTTCTACCGCGCAGGTAACGGTAAGATCGAAGAGCGTGTATTGACGGTTATCTTCGAAGGCAGCCAACTCGCTAGCTGGCGCGGCGATGAACAACCAGAGCTTCAGCCTTTCCAGATCGCCCGCGAAGAAATCCGCACCTCGCAAAAAGAGGCTGCTCAGCATCAGTTGAACATGACGCGCGAGGTTAACGACGCGGCGGCGGAGTCGGGCCTGTCAGCACCAGTGGAGATCCTGCCTGGCGTGACCCTCGGCGAAACACTCGGAGATACGACACCGTCTGATCCCTCGGCCTCCCCTGTGGCTCCGCTCGATGCACCCACTCCCCTGCGCTAAACCGCTACTTACTTACAAAACAAGAGTCCATCATGCGTATCGCAATCGCCGGAGCCAGTGGTCGTATGGGCCGTATGCTCATCGAGGCCGTTACCCAATCCACTGATCTGACGCTCACGGTCGCCCTGGATATCGCCGGTGCACCAATGCTCGGGCAAGACGCCACGGCCTTTTTAGGCAAGCTGAGCGGAGTGTTGATTACGGATCAGCTTTCTGCGCTCAAACAGGCAGATTGCCTCATTGATTTCACCCGCCCAGAGGGCTCGCTTGAACACCTTAAAGCGTGTGTTGCGAACGGCGTCAACATGGTGATCGGGACAACAGGCTTTGGCGATGCAGGCAAAGCTGCGATCACTGAGGCCGCAAAGTCGATCGGTATCGTGTTTGCACCAAATATGAGTGTGGGTGTCAATGCAACCCTCAAACTACTTGATATGGCTGCACGCATTCTGAACTCTGGATACGATGTGGAAGTTTTTGAAGCACACCACCATCACAAAGTCGATGCTCCCTCTGGCACTGCGCTAAAAATGGGCGAAGTTGTTGCCGACGCTTGGGGCAAAAACCTTGACGATATCGCCACCTGGACCAGACATGGCCATACCGGCGCCCGCAAGCCTGGCGAAATTGGCTTCTCTGTTGTGCGAGGCGGTGACATCGTAGGGGACCACACAGTGTATTTTTGCGGGATTGGCGAGCGCATCGAAATCACCCATCGCTCAAGCAGCCGCGCGGGATACGCTGAAGGCAGTTTGCGCGCAGCGCGCTACCTCGAAGGCAAAAAAACTGGCTTGTTTAATATGCGGACGGTGCTTGGTCTCTAAGCAAGCACCGAGCCACGCCTGCTGTGTGGCCCAACGGCATCAAGCGGCTGGGGCGATAGGTTCCATTTCAAGCGCGACGCCGAACTTCTCCTGAACGCTTGCACGCACTGCAGTCGCAAGCGCTAACACCTCATCGGCTTGTGCGCCTCCGTAGTTCACGAGTACAAGCGCTTGGCGGGCGTGCATCCCGACCGCACCGACGCGCCGCCCCTTCCAACCACATCGATCAATCAGCCAACCCGCTGCGAGCTTATATTGCCCATCCGGCTGTGGATAAGACACCAAATCTGGTTGCGCTTGTAAAAGTTGCGCGTGACGCTCAGCCGACACAACGGGGTTCTTAAAAAAACTACCCGCGTTACCCAACTCGGCTGGATCCGGCAGTTTGGCGCGGCGTATGGCACACACCGCATCGAATACTTGCTGAGCCGAGGGCATTTGTGCATCGGCCGTACCGATCCGAAAGTATTTTTGAAGATCTGGATACCCAAGCACGGGGGACCAGCTCTTCGGCAGACGAAAACGCACGGAAACGATTAGCCAAGTACCTGGCGCTGAACGCTTAAAGATACTGTCGCGATACGCAAACACACACTCTTCCCGAGTAAACGTCTTGAACCATCCCTCGGGGATATTCCAAGCAGTCACGGATTCGATACGATCCTGCAATTCAACGCCGTAGGCACCGATGTTTTGTACAGGTGCCGCACCAACCGTGCCTGGAATTAATGCAAGGTTCTCTAAACCTGACCAACCACGCTGCGTCGCGTCACGCACCCATCCGTGCCAGCTCTCGCCGGCAGCGACGTCAATCAACCTGTAATCTGACGACTCACGAACAAGCGCAACGCCTTTGAACTCTGCCTTTAAGACTAGTGCAGACCAGAGAGGTGGCAAGACAAGATTGCTACCGCCTCCGAGAACAAACACGTTTTGATACTTAGCCGCGAGCTGCGTTACACCGGGTAGTTGCGCCAGACTATTTAACGCAACTAAATTTTGAGCCTGACAAGCCAGTCCCAAGGTATTTTGAGTTATTAGATCCACCGAATCCAATCGGAAGCTCGAGACTCCAGCTGTTCCAGACTCGAAAATCGAACCCAAAGCGTCGATCGCAGGCGCGGAAACTAGCGGGTTTGACATAGGGGTGGGAGGGTATGCTATAGTCTTGGTCTTCGTGAATCGTACTTGACTGAGATGTACATCCAGTCAAGGGCGGTAAGCGGTAAAGCGGGAGTAGCTCAGTTGGTAGAGCGCAACCTTGCCAAGGTTGAGGTCGCGAGTTCGAGACTCGTCTCCCGCTCCAAATTCTGGCAAAACGCCTGATCTCACGATCAGGCTTTTTTCTTGCCCAGACAAAACATCAATCAAGTTTCGCACCAGAGGCCTTCACTACTTCGGCCCAACGCTTAACTTCGCTATCGACAAAGGCGCCAAACTTAGCACCGCTCAAGTCTGGAAACTCAGCGCCATTGGTCGCCCAGACAGTCTTGATTGTCTCGTCTTGCGGGAGTTTTTTGAGCGCGGCGATGATTTTCTCTGTCACAGCGGGCGGCGTATTCTTCGGTGCCCACAAGGCGTACCACGTGCTCACCACATAGTTGGGAAGCCCGATTTCAGCGGTCGTTGGTACGTCCGGAATAGCCGGGTTGCGCTTTTCGCTTGCCACAAAGAGAGGTTTAATACGCCCTGCCTTGATTTGCGCAGAAGACGAACCCAAGCCGTCAAATATCATATCGACATCGCCCGCAATCAAGCCTTGCATCGAAGGGCCCGCACCGCGGTAAGGAATGTGCGCGATATCGGTTTTCGACTGGATCTTGTACAACTCACCCGCAAGGTGATGTGATGTACCGCTACCAGCAGAGCCATAGTTCATTTTGCCTGGATTCGCTTTCACTTGAGCCAAGAAGGCTTGGTAGTCCTTACCTGGAACTTTTTTAGGATTGACAACCAACACCTGTGGCACGCGAGCAATCACTGCTAGCGGGACAAAATCCTTCTGGATGCTGTAATCCAGCTTGGGATACATGGAAGGGGCGATCGAATGATGTACTGCGCCCACGAACAGGGTGTAACCGTCAGGGGCAGCCTTGGCAGCAGCCGACGCGCCTACAGTGCCACCAGCCCCACCTCGGTTATCAATAATGAATTGTTGACCCAATTCTTTGCCCAGTACAGCCGCTAGGGGACGAGCAAAGGCGTCTGTCCCACCACCGGCAGGAAACGGCACAATCAGGGTGACCGGCTTAGTTGGCCAGTCGGACTGCGCGAAACTAGGTCCTGCTATCAGCGCTAGCGCGCCCACACCCAGTTGCATCAGCGCCCGGCGCGTCATTAGTTTTTTCATCATTGTCTCCAGATTGTCTCGAACAAAAAATCCTCGGACCAGACCTTGCCGAACCGGCGAGGCACTTCGTCCTGAGGTTAGGGGAAGTATAGTTTGAGTCGCCCAAGTTAAAAAGGTCTTTTGTAGTATGATCTGCGCCGGCGTAACGCTTAGTGTTGGCGCAATGGCAGAGTGGTTATGCAGCGGATTGCAAATCCGTGTAGCTCGGTTCGATTCCGGGTTGCGCCTCCAGTAAATAACAAT
>CAMCWG010000135.1 GCA_945882005.1 Bordetella parapertussis | reverse complement strand
CGTGTTCAACCGCAATTGGCACGCGGTCTTTTGGCTCTTTCCAGGGATAGATGCTGACCTCTGAGTGAGGGGCCAAGTTCGCCACTTCCATTGCAACAGCGTAAGGGTGAGGGGCTGAGTCGTCGGGCATGACGAGCGTCGGCGTTTGGCAGTTTTTGACAAAATCTCTAGACACACTGAATACAAAATCTGGATTAGCGCGATACATCTTTGTTAAAAATGCATCAACCATCTCCATGGTTAGTTCTGGACGACTCGCTACAAGTTTGGGCCCCCAGTTAGCCATGTTGTTGCTATGGAACCAGTCAGGGATCGATGCGCGAAATCCGCTTGGCTGTGCATGCACGGCAGCGATAACACGATTCGGTGCTCGCTTGAGCATATTCCAGATGAACGGGCCGCCAATACAAAAGCCCATCACTAAAAATTTATCAATGCCTAGATGGTCCATTAGGCCGAGGTGGTCGTCGGTGTAGGCATCCCAAGGGCGATCAACTTCTAATGGACCTGTCGATTGTCCCGTGTTTGCATTCCGGCAGTCTAGCGTGATGCAGCGGTACTCGTTCTTAAACTCCTCCATGGCATCGAAGGGCGATGTGGTGGTGAAGAATTTAATGGTTGAATTCAATCCGCCACCAGGCAAAATCAAAAGTGGGAAGCCTGAGCCTCGCTCCTCATAATGAATACGGACGTTACCTTTGGTGTAGAACGGCATGGCGAATTGTCTCCAGGTACGGCAAATGTTTGTTATGGGTTGCGATAAGGCTTTGTACTATTTTAGCGAAGCCCCACATACGCGAATAATTTCAGCCTACTGCCAGACCCTTTTTTTCAGCGACCAACTGAATTTCAATCAGAAAGCCGTAGTGCAATTCTGGCACGGGAACAACTGCGCGTGCGGGCTTATGGTGCCCCATGATTTCCGCATAGATTGCGTTGAACTCCGGCCAGCGCTCGACACCTACAATGTAGGCGGTGCACTGAACAACGTCACTTAGTTCACAGCCTGCTGCACTCAGAATATTGCTGCACTGCGCAAAGCTGGCGCGAACTTGCCGTTCGAACGAGTCTTGCTCACCTTCAGAGGTTTTGCCTGGCAGTACGCCTGAGACGAATACCAGCCCGGCTGCCTCGACGGCTTGGCTATAGTGACCCGCAGGAGCGGGGACTTTTGGAGATTGAATGAATTTCATGGCGAGCGCTTGTTCCGTGTGAGATTTGTCGCATAATCTGAAGCAACAGATTGGATCACTTGTAGCAGAGTTTTTAATTCAAACCAATAGCTTGATAGGAAACAGAATGACTATTTTGAATGGCCGGATGCTTCGTAGTTTGTTCTGTGTGTCTGCGTTCGCAGTAGGCGTCGATACGTCAAGCGCTCAGCCCTACCCAGAGCAACAGCAAGGTGTATGGATTGCCAAGAATTTTCAGTTCCATACGGGTGAAGTATTCCCGGAGCTCAAGCTCGGCTACACCACGCTTGGCAAACCCACAGGAATCCCGGTGCTAGTGTTGCATGGCACCGCGGGTACCGGCACTGGAATGATAACGAATAAGAATTTTTCCGGTGAATTATTTGGTCCTGGGCAACCGCTCGATGCAAACAAGTACTACATCATCTTACCGGACGCGATTGGAATGGGAAGATCGAGCAAGCCTTCCGATGGACTGCGCGCCAAATTTCCTAAGTACAACTATGACGACATGGTGAGTGCGCAGTATCGCTTGGTGACTGAGGGACTTGGTGTGAAGCACTTACGCCTAGTCATCGGGAATTCCATGGGTGGTATGCAGACATGGTTGTGGGGAATTAAGTATCCAGACTTCATGGATACGTTAGTGCCCATGGCAACAACACCGTCTGCAATGTCTGGTCGCAACTGGATGACGCGCAGACTCATCATTGACATGATCCGTCGTGATCCGGAATGGATGGATGGCAACTACACCACACAGCCCAAGAGCCTGCAGTTCGCGTTGGTATTTTTTAATGTGGGTACAAGCGGAGGTGATCAAGGCCTATATCGCCTTGCCCCAACGCGCAAACAAGCTGATGAGGTGCTCGACAAACGCTTAAGCGCTGAATTCAAGGCCGATGCAAACGATAATTTATATCAGTGGGAGTCGTCTGGCGATTACGATCCGGCACCGCATATCGAAAAAATTAAGGCGCGCGTACTAGCGATTAACTCTGAGGATGATGAACGTAATCCTCCATCCCTAGGACTCATGGGCAAAATCCTAGCCCGCGTTCCGGATGCGAAACTTTATCTCATCCCCGCAAGCCCCCAAACCTCGGGACATGGGACAACTGCACAGGCAAAGTGGTGGAAGGATCAGGTCGCTGCGTTACTTAAGGATGCACCGACTAAGTAGTCGACACTACATTGTGAGCACTGGAATCATGGATAGCACCAAGAGAAGTGCCATGGTCCAGTTGAATGCCTTGCGGCGCTGCGGATCGCCCAGTAAACGTTCGAGTCGGGTCCCAAGTAAGACCCAAAGGGCGATGCATGGGAGATTGATCAGAGTGAACATCGCGCAAGTCATCACGATAAATGTCTGTGACGCGTCCGCTGGCATGTAGTTACTAAAGTAAGTGATCGCCATAAGCAGTGCTTTAGGGTTCACCCATTGAAACAAAGCAGCACCAATGAAACCAAGCGGCTTTGATTTTGTTTCACCACGCTTGAGCGGAGACTGGCTCCGTGCGATAGCCCAAGCGAGATAAAGCAAATAACAAAAGCCTACAACTTTCATTATTTGATAGCCAACAGGAAACGCTTGGAATACTTGTCCGAGGCCCGCTCCCGTGGCGAGCAGCATGACTAGATGGCCGGAAGAGATACCCAGCATATGTGGGATGGTTCGCTTAAAACCGTAGTTGACCCCCGAGCTGAGCAACATCATGTTGTTAGGGCTCGGTGTGATGGAGCTTGCAAAAGCGAACATCGCCATGGCGACTACAATTTGCCAATCTGTCATTATTGAAAATCTTAAGTATTGCAAAGCGTGCAAGTTAGCATAGATAGCTCTGGACCCATTTGATGCCCCGACGACGTAGCGTGGAGAATGACATTGAAAGTGCGTAGATTTGTACAGTGCGATGTGTTTAGCCCTATTCCTACCCAAGGAAATGGTCTGGCAGTAGTTATCGACGCCGATGGCTTAAGCGATCAGCAGATGCAAAAGTTTGCAGCTTGGACTAATCTGGCAGAGACAACATTTTTACTGCCTCCCTCAGATCCGACGGCAGACTACCGCGTCAGAATTTTTACGCCTGCGCGTGAAATGTTATTTGCAGGGCACCCAACACTTGGTAGCTGTGCAACATGGTTGCACAGCGGTGGTGTACCGAAGTCAGAAGGTCTTGTGCGTCAAGAGTGTGGCGTGGGCATTGTTGAGGTCGATGTCTCGCAACCGGGTATCCTTGCGTTTGCTGCACCACCCACAACGATCAAGGAAATGTCAGCAGAAAAGCGCAAGGCGATTATGTCAGCCTTAGCAATTCCCGCGTCTGCCGTTCGACATACAGCAGAGCTTTGTAACGGGCCGACTTGGCAATTCTTTGAGCTCACAACGGCTGAGCAAGTGTTGGCACTTGATGCATCAAAAGTGAGATGGCCAGAATTTTTGGGAATAGGGTTTATCGCAGCGCATCCCCCGGGTAGTGAGCGCGATTACGAGGTGCGCATGTTAGCGCCTTCGAGTGGGATGAGCGAGGATCCCATCACCGGGTCACTCAATGCTGCGATCGCAAAGTGGATGCAGTCGCAGGGACGCTTGTCATCGCCGTATCTTGCTGCACAAGGCACTTCAATTGGTCGTGTTGGCCGGGTTACGGTCCGTCCTGATCCCAGCGGCACTGCGTGGATAGGTGGGCAGGTTCACATCCTGATCGAAGGCCACCTTAACCTTTGATGGTATTTACTAGAGGCTATGTAGTTGCAGCCTTGAGTGCGAATTGAGCGATTGCGGCTTGTATCTCAGGTTGCTCGCCAATTGCAGCGCTCGCATGTATACGCAATTCTGGATATTTTTGACGAGCTTGCTCAAGTAAGAGCGGCAGGTCCTGTCGGACATGGCTACCCACTGCAAGGAAAACTGGAATAACGGTGATCTGTAGCGCTCCTTGTGCGACCATGTCATCGATCGCCTCTGGCAATGAGGGCATCATGCATTCAAGGAACGCTAGGGTAGCTAGTTGATCATTTTTGCTATTTACTTGCGCTAAGATGGATTCAAAAGGCTGTCGCCATTGACTGTCTCTTGATCCGTGGGCAAAGAGGATCAGGGCACTAGGAGTCGAAGCGTTCATGGTTAGTTCTAGCCTTTTAAATATTGCCGAGGATGCGGTAAAAATAATCCTATCAGCACCTAATATGAGCAATAACCTATTTTAATAAAAGGCACATTATGAATCGATTATCACAGAGCTTACTGGCTGCAATCCTGTCTATCACCGCGTTGAGTTTGTTTGCTGGACCGAGTTCCGCTTGTACAACATTCCGCCTGCAGTCTCAAGATGGAGCTTGGATTATTGGTCGATCGATGGAATTAGGACTGCTCCTTGAAAGTAAAGTGATGCTTGTGCCACGAAAGTACCGTCTTGCAACGATGCGTCCAGACATGAGTGCTGGTGATACTTGGGTGAGTAAATTTGGCTTCCTTGGTATCAATACACTTGGTTTGGATATCGCTACCGATGGAATGAATGAAGTGGGTCTCTCGGCACACGCACTCTACATTCCGGGATTTTTTGAGTATCAACCGTATCCAGCAGACGGTAAAAATGCAGTCGCCAATACTGATGTCGTGAATTGGATTCTGAGCCAATATCAAACAGTGGATGAGGTACGCGAGGCATTAGCAAAAGTCACGGTGTATGGGATAAATATACTCAAAGCTGGAGTACAGCCATTACACTGGGCAGTACGTGATGCAAGCGGCGGCTCAATAGTCATAGAGTATGTTAAGGGCAAGTTGACTGTACACGATAACCCGCTTGGTGTTTTGACGAATGCGCCGAATTTTGATTGGCATATGACTAACCTTAGAGCGCATATGAACCTAACGAATGTCAACGTTGAGGGATTAAAGCTTGGCACAATCGCTGTTCCACCTTTGGGGCAAGGAAGTGGTTTGATCGGATTACCAGGTGATTACACACCGCCCTCACGGTTTTTGCGTGCAACAGCTTTGACATACGCTGCGGCACCTGTCGCCACCGCAACGGAGGGCGCAAACTTAGCGTTTCATATTTTGAATGCGGTGGATATTCCCATCGGTGCTGTTGCGGAAAAAGCTGGTCCGGTTAAAGACGGCAAACAGCCACTTGCATACGAGCAAACTCAGTGGATCACCGTGTACGATCTGAAGAATAAGACAGCTTACTTTCGCACTTATGGGAATTTGAATATCCGTAAAATAGAGGTGAGTAAAGTTCAGTTTGATGGAAGTGCAATTCAACACATTCCTATGTCTCGAGAAATGTTGGCTGAAGATTTGACACCGGTTGTTAAACGATAAGAAAAACGGCTCGGCAATAAAAAGTGCCGAGCCGTAGGGTGAGGCCGATGCTGCAAGTGAAGCCCGATCTAAATTTTGATATTGTTTTTCTTGATCACGTCCATAAACTGAGTGCGGGTGGATGCCAAGTATTTAATCGTTTCAGCCTGTGAGCGGAAATCGATGTCGACCGAAATGCGACTAAACACTTCAGCCGTATTTGGGTCTTGCATCACCTGCCGAACCGCTTTGCTTAAGATCTCAACGAGTGCAGGGGGTAATTTGCCAGGGGCAACCAAACCAATCCACGCGCCCAGGTTGAAGCCAGGAATATTGGCAACAGTGGCAAGTGGTGGAATCCCAGGAGCGGTCGGTGTGCCTTTCTCAATTGAAACGCCCAGAGCTTTTAGCCGACCGTTGCGGATAAAAGGCATGGTTGCTGCGGCGGTTTCGATGCAGTACGACACGCGGCCTGCCATGACGTCCGTCAGTGCCGGGGATGATCCCTTGTAGGGCACATGAATTGCTTTGATACCAACCGCAGCGTTGAATGCTTCTGCGACGAGGTGCGCAGTCGCGCCTGTGCCTGATGATGAGAATGAGTACTTGTCAGGATTGGCCTTTAAAAGCTTGATGAATTCGCCCGCTGTGCTAGCCGGAAAGTTTGGCTCTGTCACTAAAATGTAGCCGGACAGGCCGCACATACCAATCGGCGTCAAGTCATTGACGGGGTCGTAGGGCACTTGCTGAAGGAGTGGGCTTATTGAGATCGGGCCAGATGAGCCGGCAAGCAACGTATAGCCATCTGGTGCGGCTTTCGCGACATAGTCTGTACCGATCAGACCACCAGCTCCTGCCTTATTATCCGGCACGACGCTCTGACCGAGTATTTGTGTAAGACCCTGCGCGAGCGCGCGGCCAACTAGATCTGTTGCCTGTCCTGGTGGCCATGGAATAACGAGTTTGATGGGTTTGTTCGGATACTTGGCCTGTGCTAAACCGACGGAAGGCAATGATAGGCCGCCAGCCAATGCAAAACCGGCAGCGCCTAGGATTGCGCGACGCGTTGTGTCTGGTGAAGTGGTAACCAATGTAGTTGAATCGCCTGCAGATAATTTTTTGTTAGTCATAGGGTCTCCGATTTTCTTTTGATACTTAAATCATTAAAGCAACGCTAAATAAAATCAATTTGATTCGCTTAGGGATATACGTACACTCGGTCATAAGCTTGATGCACGATGCGCAATGATATTCGAGAACATCAACGAATCGGGAGAAGAGATAAGATCTTATGTAAAAGAATTAGCAAATATTTTACTTTAGGACTAGGGTTCACCCTAGGTGCTATTAGAATTTCTGTGCATCCTGAGCGATGGCTCACCTCCAGGGAACTCAAAGGCCATATCGGCACCGAGAAAAAATGGCGTGAGACAGTTGATTTTTCAGGAGCCAAAGTCGATTACAGTTTTGACGCGTCATTCAATAAAAATAGGGAGCGCAAGATCAATATGGCTAACGCTAGAGAGTACACACCCCCAAGGGTCTGGACATGGGACCAACCAAGTGGCGGTACGTTTGCAAACGTTAACCGTCCAATTGCCGGTCCGACGCACGAGAAGACATTGCCGGTTGGCAAGCACCCCTTGCAACTCTATTCGTTGGGGACACCGAATGGCATCAAGGTCACAATCTTGCTAGAAGAGCTGCTCGCGTTGGGGCACGCGGGTGCTGAATACGATGCCTGGCTGATTAATATTCGGGAGGGCGAGCAGTTTGGATCAGGCTTTGTCGACGTTAATCCCAACTCCAAGATACCAGCCTTACTTGATCGCAGTGGTGCTCAGCCTATGCGTGTCTTTGAGTCTGGCTCCATCTTGCTGTATCTGGCGGAAAAATTTCAAGCGTTTCTACCCCCTGATTTTGGGGGACGTACCGAGACTCTAAACTGGCTATTTTGGCAAATGGGTAGTGCTCCATACGTAGGAGGTGGATTCGGCCATTTTTATGCTTATGCACCCGCAAAGTTCGAATACGCAATCGATCGTTTCGCGATGGAGACCAAACGACAGCTAGATGTACTTGAGCGCCGTTTAGCGTCGAGAGAATATCTTGCTGGGGAGCAATACACCATCGCCGATATTGCCGTATTCCCATGGTACGGTGGTTTAGTGAAGGGCTGGCTGTATGGAGCGTCAGAGTTTTTGAGCGTACAAGACTATCAACATGTACAGCGCTGGGCGGACAACATATACGAGCGTCCTGCGGTCAAGCGCGGACGGATGGTCAATCGAATGACGGGAGAGCCTTCAGAGCAGTTACGCGAGCGTCACGATGC
>CAMCWG010000134.1 GCA_945882005.1 Bordetella parapertussis | reverse complement strand
TGCAGACCTCAAGAGCATATCAATCTGTTCAGAGTTTGGACCAGGGGCCTGCACAAGCTTTTGGGAGCGACGGGAAATGATTTCTTGAACACCAACCAAACTCGACATATGTACTCGCAGAGATAAAGAGTTAAAAAAAACCCCGCATCACTTTCGCGACACAGGGCTTTCACTTCCGAAGGCCTGCAATAAGCAAGCCAATCGGTTGAGTATTACAGCACTTGAATATTGGTTGCGCTTGGGCCTTTGGCGCCCTGACCGATTTCAAAGCTGACTTTCTGGTTTTCTTCAAGAGTCTTGTAGCCGCTCGAACGAATTTCCGAATAGTGAGCAAACAAATCTTTGCCGCCACCATCAGGCATGATGAAACCATAACCTTTTTCAGCATTGAACCACTTCACGACACCAGTTGCCATTTCAAACTTCCTTGATAAATATAAAAAACGGGCAAAACCGCCCAACGTGCTAGATGATCAAGGAAGGGATAGACACCACTGATTACCACTAAGGGCGACAGCCTAGGTACAAAAACCGCGTCGCTTGAGAATCTTGCCACTTGAGTTTAGAGGTGAAGCATGCTCGAGTCAAACAAAAGTCAGTGATTTATGCAGATAAGTCCCTGATTTTGCGGTTTTCTCTAAAAAAATGCCCAAAAAGCAACAAATACAGTGAATCCTCAAAATCAAGAGGATAAAAACACAACAAATCACTGACTTACTAGTCTTAAACTTTTACTTTTCACTAACTTAGCTGGAAAAACCCATGAAAGTCATCGTTTTAGGCGCCGGAGTCATTGGAACAACCACCGCTTTTTACTTGGCACGCGCAGGTGCAAAAGTCACAGTCATCGATCGCCAGCCTTCCGCCGCAAATGAAACAAGCTTTGCGAACGCTGGACAGGTCTCGCCCGGTTACTCCACACCATGGGCGGCTCCAGGTATTCCGCTCAAAGCGTTCAAGTGGATGTTTCAGCGTCATGCACCTTTGGCAATTCGCTTAGACGGAAGTCTGTGGCAATTGAAATGGATGGCAAGCATGTTGGGCCAGTGCAATGCTGAGCGCTACGCCATTAACAAAGAGCGCATGATGCGTGTCGCGGAATACAGCCGACATTGCCTCGATGCGTTGCGTCAGGACACAGGGATTGCGTATGAACAGCGCACGCGTGGCACCTTGCAACTGTTTCGCAACCAGGCGCAGGTGGATGCGGTCGAACGCGACATTGAAGTCCTCAAAGAGCTTGGTGTTCCCTACGAACTTCTGAGCGCAACCGAACTCAAATCGGCAGAACCCGCCCTCGCCTACGCCAACACGCCGTTAGCAGGCGGCCTGCGCTTACCGAGCGACGAAACGGGTGACTGTCATATGTTTACAACCAAGCTTGCTCAGATTGCGCAAAACCTTGGTGTAGAGTTTCTTTACAACACACCTATTGATGAAATCCAGCAGGCAAATGGGTCGATCCAGGGGGTACGTTGTGGCGCACAGCTACATAAGGCGGACCGCTATGTCGTCGCGCTTGGCAGCTACTCCAGAGATCTACTTTCATCATTGGGCTTCAACATCCCGGTCTATCCGGTTAAGGGGTACTCATTAACGATCCCACTCGTTGATGAGTCACGCGCACCGCAGTCAACCGTGTTGGACGAAACGTACAAAGTGGCTGTCACCCGCTTTGATCAGCGTATCCGTGTCGGCGGTATGGCTGAACTGGGAGGCTTTGACTTGAACTTAAACCCACGCCGGAAGGAAACCCTGGAAAAAGTCGTAACAGACCTTTTCCCGGGTGGAGACCTCAAGCGCGCCAGTTTCTGGACGGGGCTGCGTCCGATGACTCCCGACAGCACACCTATCATTGGTGCGACGTCCGTCAATAATCTGTTTCTCAACACAGGACATGGAACGCTCGGTTGGACGATGGCCTGTGGCTCTGGCAAACTCGTTGCAGATCAGGTCATGGGCCAGCAGCCTGAGATAAGCACTGAAGGGCTCGGTATCAGCCGGTACATACGCAGCGTTGGCGGCAAACCAATCAAAGCAACTTGTGTCCCAGCTTGAGCTGCTAGCCTGATATCATTTGGGCATCACTTTTTTGCTCGAATCCACAGTATGACGCGCCCTTCCAAAGCAATAATAGACTTGGCCGCCCTTAGGGCAAACTACCTGCGGGGCCGGTCACAGCAAGAGGGCAAAGCCTTCGCCGTCGTAAAAGCGAATGCGTATGGTCATGGCGCTGTCGCTTGTGCAACAGCCCTCGCGGACGTTGCTGACGGCTTTGCAGTTGCGTTTTGCGCCGAAGCGGTTGAGCTGCGCGAAGCTGGGATCACGAATCCCATTCTGGTGCTCGAAGGTTGTTTTGACATCGACGAGTTTCACCTCGCCCAGACATTATCACTGTGGGTTGCAATTCATCAAGAAAGCCAAATTAGAGACCTAGAGCACGCGAACCTCCCTCCTGGCAGTGTGCACGTCTGGCTCAAGGTCGACAGTGGTATGCACCGCGCCGGATTTGCATTAGATGAAGTCAAGCTTGCACACGCGCGACTTACATTATTACGAGCCGTGGCGTCGATCACACTGATGTCACACTTTTCGTGCTCAGACGAGCCGGACAAACCCACAACAAGGGATCAAATCGAAGCCTTTGAAAAGGCGACGGATGGGTTGCCAGGTGCCCGAAGCCTGAGTAACTCTGGCGCGGTGTTGGCCTGGCCTCAGGCCACACGTGACTGGGCTCGACTCGGGATCCTTTTATACGGCGCGGATCCCTTGCCACAACCTACGGGCGAATTGATCCCAGTTATGACGCTACAAAGCACCGTTTTTGCCGAGCGTTGGCTTGAACCGGGCGAACCTATCGGTTACGGCGCACGATTTGTTACGAAGGCAAAAACACGGGTTGGTTTGGTGGCCTTAGGATACGCGGACGGATACCCCCGACAGGTCCCGAGTGGCACGCCTGTGGCTGTCGATGGCGGCGTAACAGTGATCATCGGACGTGTCTCCATGGACATGATCACGATTGACCTGACCCCGCTACCGCAAGCTGGCATCGGCAGCAAAGTAGAGTTCTGGGGTAAACAGATTGACGTAAATGTCATCGCACAAGCCGCAGGAACGATTTCCTACGAGCTACTTTGCAATGTCAAACGAGTACCGAAAGAATACTAAAGGTTACGCACAATGCAACTTGCTACATGGAACGTTAACTCGCTCAAAGTAAGACTCCCTCAGGTACTTGCCTGGCTTGAGTCAAATCCCGTTGATGCCTTGTGCTTACAAGAACTAAAACTCGATCACGACAAATTCCCGTTACAAGCTTTTAAAGAAATCGGCTACCACGCGTCTTGGACAGGTCAAAAGACCTATAACGGAGTCGCAGTCATTTCCCGCGAACCGGGTATCAACGAAATCAGAAATATTCCAGGGTATGACGACCCGCAACAGCGCGTGATTGCGACCACCCTTCCCTTCGGCGACGAAGCCATTCGCGTCGTGAGCGCGTACTGCCCCAACGGACAAGCGCTCGACAGCGACAAGTACATTTACAAGCTCGAATGGTACCGTGCGTTTGCTGCCTGGTTAAAAGAAGAAAAAAATAGCCACAGAAATATCGCAGTGCTAGGCGACTACAACGTCGCACCGAAAGATGAGGACGTGCATAACCCTGAGAAGTGGGTTGGGCAGGTTCTCGTTTCGGAGCCCGAGCGGGCTGCTTTAACTGCGTTAGTCGATTTGGGCTTTACCGATGCGTTCAGGCTGTTTGAGCAACCTGCTAAGTCGTTTAGTTGGTGGGATTACCGCATGAACAGCTTTAAGCGAAATGCCGGGGTACGAATCGACCACGTACTCCTGTCTGAAGCCTTAGTTCCGCACTGCCAATCCTGTGTCATTGACAAAGGCCCACGTGGCAACGAGCAACCTTCCGATCACACTCCTGTGGTGGCGACCCTCTCGCTCTAATCCATCGATATGTCTCAACTACAACCCCTAGAGCTCGACCATCTGGCCATCAATGTCCATTACGACATGGATCACGCGCAGCGGACTTTTGAACTACTTGGCTTTAACCTCACCCCCCGTGGATTCCATAGCCTGGGTTCGATCAATCATCTCTTGACGTTCGACCATGATTATCTTGAGCTCGTCGGCTTACCCACGCATACGCAAAACGTGAGACGCGAGATCTTGCAAAGCCCGCAAGGTATTGATGGACTCGTATTCAAAACGGCAGATGCGACTAGCACCTACAAGGCTCTAAAGAAGAATGGCGTAGACGTATCCGACGTGCAGACCTTTGGACGTCCTGTGGAGCTGGCAGGTAAAGACTATGAGGCTCGGTTTAAAACGACGCGCCTACAAACCGGTCAATTTGAAGCCGGCAGGATTTATTACTGCCAGCATCTGACACCAGAACTTGTCTGGCGAAAAGAGTGGCAGTCGCATCCAAACACCACACACGCAATTGCAGCCATGTGTGTAATCTGTCCTGACCCGCGCGCGCAGGCAAAGAGATATGCAACGCTCGCGAATGCCGTCACACGCAAAGGACGTCATAACGAAACTCGTGTGCAGTGCGACAACTTTGAATTGGTCTTCATCACCGAAGACATGTACCGTGCTGTGTACGGGGATCTAGCGCAATCCAGTAAAGGCCGCGACAGTTTCTTTGGTGCACTCGCTCTATTTGCGAGTGACTTGTGTCAGGTTCGGAGGTATGCAATCGACGCCTCCAGCAAAATTTCTGGACTACAGTGGAACGATCAAGGCGACCGCATCACTCTATCAATCAAACAATACGGAGTCGTCATAGACTTCATTCAGTCAGCCTAACCATAACAACGTATTACACAACGGAGATCAATTCTATGCTTACCATTTGGGGACGCATCACATCAATCAATGTGCGCAAGGCTGTTTGGGCTGCTGAAGAGCTCGGCGTTCCCTATCAGCGCATCGATGCCGGTGGCGCCTTCGGACTGACGAAGACTCCCGAGTACCTCTTAATGAATCCAAATTCTGTCGTGCCTACGCTCGTGGATGGAGACTTCACTCTTTGGGAATCAAACGTAGTCGTTCGATATCTGTGTGCAAAGTACTCATTGGGCAACCTATATCCAGAGAATCTTCAGGAACGTTTTAACGCTGAACGTTGGATGGATTGGCAGCAAACAACGTTCAGTCCCTCGGGACGCGACGCCTTCTGGCAGCTGATCCGAATTCCTGGACCTGAGCAAGATACAAAAAAAATTGAGGTATCGATTGCTTCGACAAATATATTGCTTGATCGTTTTGAAGACCACTTAAGCAAGCACGCGTACGTTGCCGGACCAAAGTTTACGATGGCTGATATTCCGATGGCCTGTGAGATTCATCGTTGGTATGGCTTACCCGTCGAGAGAAAGCCGCGCAAGCATATTGAAGCGTGGTACGAAAAAATGAGCGCACGACCTGCCTCGAAAAATGTGCTGACCTACCCGCTCTCTTAACTGCAGTCTTATGCGCTCACCTTAAGCGCTGCCAATACGCTCGACAATTTATCTTGCGGCAAACTAAAGCACGCGTGGGAGAGTCTCTCTGCGTCTACGGACGGTCGACCGTAGGCGCAACAGTCAACACCTTTTGCGATGAGCTCAGCATCTGACAGCGGCAGTTCTTTACTGCCGCGCAGTTGATCGACTCGTTTAGCCAAGACCTGACCCTTAAGCAACACTATACGCAGCGAGGCCCATCTCGGGAACATAGGGGGAGCCCCTTCACGCACTGTCACACGTGACAGAAACGCCTGCACCTCGGGTCGTTGAACGGCTGCGTCTTCAAAACTGGTTAACCCAATTTTTCGGTCCAACAGCGCGGCCACGACTGCGTATTGCATACTGAACTTGCCCTCGAGGCCTGTTTGTGGGGACGCATAGATTAATGGCACTGTCGCCCGATAATTTGTGGTGACCTCAACGCGATCGATATCTGCGAGACTTAGGGCTGAGAACTCACCGAGTAAATCCATTAAGCCATCCAACGCCCGGTGTGTGGCATAACATAGAGGATACTTTTTTACCTCTATACCGCTCGTCTCGAGTTCGAGCGGCAAGGTTCCAAGCTGGTCAAGCTGGCCAGACAGATCCGCACCATCAGCGTAGAGCGCGCTGTAGCCCTGTGCGCCATCAAGTGCTTCGGCCGAGGCATCGAAGCCCAACCGCGCCAATCCAATCGCGCGTAAGGCAAGTGCATTTGCCTGCCCAGCCTGAAAGGGCTTTGCCATGGTGCCGAAATTTTGTCGTGAACCAGCAATCTGGGCCACTGCGATACCGAGCGCATTGACGCATTGTTGTCGCGTGAGTTTGAGTAAGCGCGCGCAGGCAGCCACAGCACCCAGACTTGCGACGGATGAGGTTGAATGCCAACCCTTTGCATAATGATCGTCGACCATGGAACGGGCCAACCGCAAACAAACCTCAAAGCCGACTGCATACGCATCGAGAATATCGTGTCCTGATGCATCAATAGACTCACCGAGGGCCAGCAAAGCAGGAAACATCGCAACGCTTGGATGCCCTCGCAAAGGCGAGGAGACATCGTCATAATCCAGGGCATGACCCATTGTCCCATTGACCAATGCAGCGAGCTCAATCGGAAGCGTTTCACCGGTTGCCCAAACGGTACCGCTAGCCAACGCGCTGTGACCTCTGGCGTAGCGCAACGCAATCGTCGAGGCGGGCTCTCTTGAACCTGCTAAGGCACAGACCAGGGTATCAAACAAGGCACGTGTCACGAGATGCAATTCAGTTGAGGACAACGCGGAGCGTGGAAACGACGTAACAAACAACGCAATTTTGTCGCTAGCAGTATTTATCACTTGAGGCGCTCCTTTGTATGCATGGCTTATTAACTTTCGATAGTAACCACATATGCAAAGCTAGCAAGAGCGACTATTCTTAGGCATACTAGAGCCATACAAAAAAAACGTCGCACCGGACTTGGCTATCGCGCCAAATCGGTCGCGGGACACAACTCGATCAGACGGAGCAGACAAATGAAACTCAACGCCTTTATCCTTCGTGCGGCCCTTTCAGGAGCTGCGCTGTTAACCGCGACTCACGCGCTGGCACAAGACTATCCGTCGCGCGACATTACTTTTATCGTTCCCTATGGCCCAGGTGGCTCAACGGACCCAATCTCACGCCAAATTGCGAGTCAGTTAGAGAAAGAACTGAAAGGATCAATCAACGTTGAAAACAAACCAGGTGGCTCGGCTACTGTTGGTGTCGGACAGGTCATCCGCTCGAAGCCAGACGGCTATACGATTGGTTTGTCCTCAAACAGTGCACTCGCCTACCAACCCTTGGTTAACAAGTCCATTAGCTGGAAGTCTCCTGCTGACTACCAATCAATCGTGACACTTGTGAAGCTACCTGCGATCATCACCGTCAAAGCAGACTCACCCTACAAAACCTTCGAGGATTTAGTAGAAGCTGCCCGCAAGAATCCCGGCAAAATTCGGGTAGCGGTGTCGGGCTATCGCACGGCCCCTGATTTGGTCATCCAAGAGCTCAATAAAATGGCAAATATTCGCTTGGCGACGGTTCCCTTCACCGGCGGAGGTGGCGAGGCGCTCATCGCACTGCTTGGAGGGCGTGTTGAAGCAACAAGCGGATACGCACCGACGGTCAAGGCCCACGTACAAGCAGGAACGGTTCGTGTCTTAGCTGCGTTCTCAAAGGACAAGTACTTTATGTTCCCTGAGGCGCAGTCTGTCGTGCAGGCTGGTTACAACGTGACCCTGCCTGCAGACTACGGCGTCGTTGCGCCCAAAGGCTTGCCAAAAGACGTGCTCGATAAGTTAG
>CAMCWG010000133.1 GCA_945882005.1 Bordetella parapertussis | reverse complement strand
CAATATCTCAGCAAGCGCTGTGTATGGGTGCCACACACAGCGCGTGAACCAAAGGCTAGATCGATTTTTGTGCGAAGTACCAATCAGTCAGTTCATAGCCTTCCGTCAATCTCTTTTGTAGGTCCTGACTGGTTTTGGGGGGTGAAACGATAACTTTACATCCAGGTGTCCAGTTTTCTGGTGTAGCGACACCATGCGCATCTGTTGTTTGCAATGCTTCTAAGAGTCTGACAAATTCGTTAATGGAACGGCCATTGCTCATGGGGTAGTAGACCATCGCACGCAAAATCCCCTTAGGATCAATAAAAAAAGTAGCGCGAACGGCTTGAGTGTCGGCGGCGCCTGGATGAACCATTCCATACACGCGAGCAACATCCATTTTGATATCTTCAATAATTGGGAAAGGAATCTTGACTCCAAATTTTTCCTCGATATTTTGAGTCCATGCCAAATGAGCGAAGACTGAATCAATCGATAAGCCTAGCAAATCACAATTCATTGCTTGAAATTTATCGTGCGCCTTGGCGAAGGCGATAAATTCCGTGGTGCACACTGGCGTGAAGTCGGCAGGGTGAGCAAACAAAATTAACCATTTGCCTTTGTAGTCTGACAATTTCTTTTGTCCGTGAGTTGTACGAACATCGAAATCTGGTGCTGGTGCGTTGAGTTGGGGAAAGCCACTTGAAGTATTTTCCATTTCGTAACTCCTGAGTAAATCGGATTTGTGTTGAACCAAGAGTCATTTAATATCATTATCAATAATATGTATATAAATATATTATTATCGAATAAATAGTTAATTTCTATTGATAATGTTTATTGATAGTAGTCATTGGTGGGCTGGTCTTTCGCTTAGTCCCGATGTATCGTTGTGCGTGGTTCTAACCTCTATCAAGGAAGCTTTTACGCTGCACGCCCGTAACACTCGCCTGAAGTTCATGAAGACGTCGGTTATCGCAACTCTGTTTTCTGTGCTCGCATTTGTTGGATCAAACGCTTTCACCCAAACTGACTATCCAAACAAGCCCATCCGGCTGATCGTAGGTTTCGCTCCCGGCGGAGGCTCTGACTTGATCGCGCGTCTCGTGGCCGTGAAGTTGGCCCCCGGGCTCGGGCAGCCGGTTATCGTAGAGAACAAGCCTGGTGCTGGCAGTAACTTGGGCGCTGAAATTGCACTTAAATCTGCACCAGACGGATACACGCTGTTCCTGTCAGCTGCTAGCTACACGGTGAACCCCAGTTTTTATAAGCTGCCCTTTGACTCTGGCACGGACATGACGCCCATCGCGCTACTTGCACGCGGACCGTTCATTATCACGACCAATAAAGACTTTCCGGTAAAGACGTTGAAGGAGTTGGTGGAGCTCGCTAAGGCCAGCCCAGGTAAATACAGTTATGCTACTTCTGGCACCGGAAGCATCACCCAGTTGGCGACTGAGTACTTCAATGAGATTGCAGGGATCAAACTTTTGCATGTTCCCTACAAAGGCACATCACCTGCTTTGACTGACACGGTTGCTGGTCACACGAACATTGTGTTTGGAACGGTCGCTTCGACTCTGCCTTTGGTCAAGTCAAATCAGCTGAAAGCGCTTGCGGTGACGACTCCGGCCCGTCTTGCTGCCTTGCCTGATGTTCCCACGGTGAAGGAAGCGGGTTACCCTCAGTACGAAGTGACTAATTGGCACGGCATTATTGCTCCGAAAGGCGTACCTGTTGCGATCCAGCAAAAACTGAACAAGGCCATCAACCAAGTCTTACAAGACAAAGAAATGGAAAAAACCTTGACCAGTGACGGCTTGACTGCAGCTGCGTTGACGCCTGAGGAGTTTGGCACCTTGCTCAGGAGCGAAATCGCTCGTTGGGGTGCAGTGGCCAAGAGCCGCGGTCTTTCGATTAAGTGATGTCGGACCGCGGGTTGTATTCCTGAGTTGATCAGACTAGACCGGCCGCGGTGAGCAGGGCAGGCATATCAAACCTGCCCTGACGCAAATAGCTAGGGCGCCAATCCAAGTTTGCATGCAAAATGCTCCTTGGGTCGTTTTTCATCAAAGCGATGAAGGTTTGGGCAACGATCTGTCCGCCCACCGGCCCCATTGGCGTGGGAACGGCGTTTCGCTCTGAGTCTGGTGCACTAACCATCGCTTTTACTTTCTGATTCCAGGCGTATTGCGCCTCGGCCAAAATATAAAACCACAGTGGCGCAGCGTTTGCAAAGCTATCGCCATACTCGACGATAGACTTGTTTTCTGCTAGCCCCTCGACTGTGGCCTTACCGACCATCAGGTCACGCGTTGCAATCGGCTCGATTCCCATGGCGCGCGCGACGTCTTGGCCGCTAGGCAACGCATGTTGCTGACCGCGAAGCAGATTTCGTTGCGCCAAGTTTGAGATATTGCCCATTTTTGTCAAAGGATTGCCATCCTTATCGCGGGCGTAGGAGCCGGGACCCGCGGGGGTAGAGAATTCGGGCAAAAAGGCCAGGGGATTGACGAGTGATGTATCGATCTTATAGGCGGCCTGAACACGTGCTGGGCCCTGATTCAAGCTTGCGAGATCAAGCTTGCGATCGACTTCAAAATAGAGATTCCAGTCAATCGCCCACTCGGGGGGGTAAGCGCGGAATCCATTTAAGCCCGCATTGCCAGAGGCTGCAAAAATTTGTCGACGACCGCTCAGCGCAGGGTTGATCCGCCGCTCCTGTTCCGTGCCACGCATCTCCGTGTTGAGTCGATAGACCGGACGAATCAACGAGTGACCTAGGCGGTACGCCGCATCGGTGAACTCAAGCGGTAAGCGCCCTTGACCTAGCTGTGCCGCGATGGTGAGCTGTGGCGCCGTGCGAGTGACCTTGCCCCCTGTTCCGAAGTCAGGTAACAAGGCGGACATGGTTGCTGTACCCACGAGCTTCGGTAGAAAGTCGGTCAAGATCATCCATTGATAATGCTGGGTCACGATTTGTCTGACTTCCTCAAAGCTGGCCTTGGGGTGATCCACGACAACTTTGTTATGGAATGCGACAAAGGCGCGGTGCATCTGTGACACCAAGACATTCTCGTCGTTACGCTTATCGCCCAAGACAGCCCGGCCTTGCAGTCGAGGATGATCGTACGCATTTGTTTGTACGCCCGCACGTGTCAAGCGTCGTCCATTGAGCAAGCTGCGCCCATCGGCTGCGTATAAATAGGGTTGGTCGACCGGGCCACGACCGTAAATATTGTCTAAGTCAAAAGCCGCGCTACGCAAGTTCGGCATCGTGGAGGTTGTCACGCTCGGACCAAAGTGATTGACCGGATTGAGTGTTAGATCGTGATCAATAAACTGACCCAAATAGGTGTAGCCCGAGGCGAGGCCGAAATTTTCTTCATCATCTTGCTCATTTTCCGCTGTCGCCGTCACAATCAAATGGCCGTTCGCATCGCGCTGCGGCTTACCTTGACTGTCCTTGATTACCTCTGGTTCGGCTGACATGCCAACTAGCTCTTTGCCATCGCCACAGGCTAGGCGCACGAGGTCTTCTTCAGCGAATTTAGCGGCTGGTAGGTTCGGAAATAGTCGAACGTAGCTTCCGCCTACCTCCTGACCAACTACTGATCCGGTAGAGGAGCCCGCGGCATTTGGCTGGGCAAGTGCAAAAGGCGATAGCTGGGTGGTGACGCCAGCGAGAGTGGCTTGTAAAAGTTTACGGCGATGTTGAGAGCGGACCATGTTCGAGTTCTCCTGTGGGTGACGACAGGAGAACTATACGAACGCAGGGTGAAGATAATTTGAAGAAAAAATGGAGAAATTGTGGAGGTTAGAGTTCGAGTCGGTAGCCTACTCCATAGACCGACTGAATGATGTCCTGTTCTGGTGCGATCACGAGAAGCTTTTTGCGGATGTTCTTGATGTGGCTGTCGATGGTCCGATCAAAGACATTTTTCTCATCGCTAAAAACGTTGAGTAATTGCTCGCGTGACCAAACCTTGCCCGGTCGACTGGCGAGCGCACTCAATAGTTTGAATTCAGAGGGCGTGCACTCTAGTCGTTTGCCAAAAATATAAGCGCAGAACGCATCGGAGTCGATGGTGATGCCCTGCGTGATGGGTGTGCTGGTGTTTTGACCGGATGAGGCTTTGGGCGGCTGGCGTCGCAATACCGTTTTGACCCGAGCGACCACTTCTCGTGGACTAAAAGGTTTACAGATGTAGTCATCTGCACCAAGCTCTAAGCCAATCAGACGATCAATTTCCTCGACACGTGCCGTGAGCATAATGATGGGTGTCGACAGTGTCTTGCGAATGGCTTTGCACACTTCAAAGCCATCTAGGCCTGGAAGCATGACGTCTAACAACACCAAATCAACGGACTGACTTGTGATGGTCTCAACGCAGTGCATGCCCGACGTGTGGTGGATGCATATAAAGCCATCGCGTTTCAGATAGTCCACGACAATTTCGGCAAGGGCTACCTCATCTTCAACGATGAGAATCGTCGAAGGTGTCGCGTTCATGCGCGGGAGTCCAATAATGGAAAAACAATTTCGATTCTTAGGCCGCCACGCGGGGACTGTTTTGCTGTGATTGCCCCCTGATGTGCGACCACAATTGATTTGCAAATGGCAAGGCCCAAACCAGATCCGTTTGCGCTGGAATTGCGCGATGCGTTTGAACGAAAGAAGGGATCAAACAGCGAGGCGAGCGCAGTCGGTTCCACGCCAGGCGGAGTGTCATCAAAGGTGATCACGACAGCACTGCCGGTGCGAGAGCAATTAATGTCTACGCTACCGCCAGCTGAGGTGTAGCGAAGCGAGTTTTCAAGAAGATTCGAAAACAGTTGTTGCAGTCGACTGGCATCACCAAATACTGGAGCCGCACCGCATCGCTGCACTGACAGGCTGATCTTGGCGTTGTTGTATTTTTCGTAAAAGGAGCCAAGACAGTCGACAAGTAACTCTGGAAGGTCGACCGATTCCTTTTTAAACGCCAACGCTCCCGAGTCGGCAAGCGCGAGTTCATTCAGATCGCCGATCAGCTTGCCGAGGTGGAGGACTTCCTTTTGTATGACTTCGAACTCCTGGGGGTTTGGGGTGCGCACCCCGTCTATCAAGGCTTCGATGTGCGCTCTCAAAATGGACACAGGCGTGCGCAATTCATGCGAAGTTTGCGCAACCCACAAACGCCGGTTGCTTTGGTGTTGTTCAAGAGCGTGTGCTAAGCGATTGAAGTCGCGAATCAAATCTCCGAACTCATCGCTTCTTGAGGCCTCGATTCTGGTCTGATACTGACCGCTTGCGAGCTGACGCGTGCCTAGTGTGATTTTTCGTAGCGGCTCAACGAAGTTTTTACTCAGCAGGTAGGCGGCGAGCAGCGAAACAATCAAAGCGCATGCAGCGACGAGGCGAATAATTTGTATGCTTTGATCAAGAAATGTTTGTTCGACTCCGCTTGGTGCTTCAGCCACAAGCAGGGCAAGCTCCCCCACGGGCTTGGTTGCAGGCCCAATGGGTCGTTTAATAAGGATGTCGGAGTTTCTGACGGGCGCACCAGCGACGCGTTGATTGTTTGTGTCGAACAGGATCAGGCGACCGGCAAGCCCTGGGAGTTGACCGCCGGGAGAGCGAGGAGGCGGACGATTTGCCGAGGCCGCATCTTGGGCGTCCTGTCGCTCAGGTCGTGCCGCGAGCCCATCAGGCGTGTGGCGACACACCGCACGAACACTTCCATGGGGTGTTTCGTGTGAAACCACATCACCCGGTCGTTTGCCGACACAGTCTTCGTAGGCAGAGACAGGGGCGTAGCGTCCAGTCGGTGCCCGCGCGCTTGTATTTTGGCTAACTATGCTTGCCCAGACGCTGGGATCAGTGCGCAGGAAGTCCCAACTACCACGGGCTGCGTAAAGTGCCTCAAGTCGGGCAACCAGGGCTTGTTGATCGCTCAGTTCGCCTTTGGCGATATACGAAGAGAAACCCTGCCGTAGATGCCAGCTCGTCAGTCCGACAAATATGCCGATAACGAGAAGCGCAACCAGCATGACACTGGCAAAAAGTTTATGACCAACGGTGATTTTCAAAGCGCGACAAGCGGAGGGTGGTTGCAATAAGACCCACAAAATGTAGCGTTAGTCTCAGCCCTAGTCAATCGAAATCTAGGGCTGGGGGCTCAGCACGCAAGCGGTGGGTTACAGCGACGGTGTGGATTGGCTCGCACTGATTGCAGTTGTGGCATGGCCGGAGAAGCTATTGAGAGCGAGTCCGATCAGTAATAAGAAGATCGCTGCTCCTATTGTGTGACGAGTTGGTTTGCTTAGCTTCATGATGTTTGAAGATCGAGTCGCATGATAATCGGGTAATGCGATGGTATTGGGAAACCCTTTCTGCTGGGAACAATTGATTAGTGATTTGCTTATCGTTGTTTGACTTTATGACCGAATCGCATATGCATACAGGAAATGGATATTGGACGCTCTCTTGAGCACGGTCTTATGCTTGCGTCACTCATATCGATATTCCATTTCAGCTATGTATCAACCTAATGAATTTGATATTGCCCGTCTAAAAGAACGTGCCACGCAACTTTCCGGCCAGATTAAGCGCAACAAGAGTGGTGCGCTGAGCGACGATCAGCTCAAGCCTTTGCGTCTTCAGAATGGTCTGTACATACAGCGCCACGCACCAATGCTACGCATTGCGATCGCGTACGGAATGCTTAACAGCGAGCAGCTTCGAGCCTTAGGAAGGGCCGCGCAAAAATATGATCGAGGATATGGGCACTTTACGACCCGCCAAAACTTACAGTTGAACTGGATTTCGGTCGACGATACGCCCCTGGCGCTGGCCGATTTGGCTGAGGTAGGACTGCACGGTATCCAGTCGAGTGGTAACTGTTTGCGCAACATCACGAGCGATGCGTTAGCTGGCATTGCACCAGATGAAATCCTCGATCCTCGTCCGTATGCAGAGTTGCTCAGGCAATGGAGTACCTTCCACCCGGAGTTTGCCTTGTTACCCCGCAAATTTAAAGTTGCCTTGACCGGTACGCCACAGGATCGTGCGCTAGTACAAATTCACGATCTGGCTTTTGAGGTGGTGGAGGTGGATCCCGTTGTAACGTTTCGCGTGCGCGTGGGCGGCGGTTTAGGGCGTACCCCCATTCTGGGCGCAGTGTTACGTGACCGACTTGAGTGGCAAGATCTGTTGACTTACACGCACGCCGTATTGCGTGTCTATAACGAATTAGGGCGTCGCGACAATCTGACAAAAGCCCGCATCAAGATTCTTGTGCGTGCGGTTGGCATTGAGCACTTTCGACAACTCGTGGAGACGGAGTGGGCCGATTTAAAAGACGGGATACATAAGTTGCCTGCTACCGAGCTTACTCGGATCAAGCAGTCTTTCATCGAGCCCGATTGGACTGCAACCACAGAGCCAACGAAGCAAGAGGTTGGTTTGTCCGGAGCGCCTCAAACACGTTGGACCAACTGGCTTGCACGCAATCGACTGCCGAATCGTCACCTTGGCTTTGCGGCCGTCCTAATTGCCTTGAAAGGGGCAGGGCGTGCGCCTGGCGATGTGACAACGGCTGAAATGGATGCGATTGCTGATTTGGCGGATCGCTACAGTCAGGGCTTCGTGCGGGTGACGCACGCCCAGAATTTAGTCTTGCCTGCCGTCCGTGAGGCGGATCTGTATGCCTTGTATTGTGAGTTGGAAAAGCTAGGATTAGGTCACGCGGTGGGCGGTCTAGTCGGGGACATGGTTGCCTGTCCCGGGGGGGATTTCTGTGCGCTGGCGAATGCGCGGTCGTTGCCGATTGCTGACGAAATCGCAACACGCTATGCACAGCTCGATGCGCAGGAAGACATTGGGCCGCTTGATTTGCGGATCTCT
>CAMCWG010000132.1 GCA_945882005.1 Bordetella parapertussis | reverse complement strand
ATCAGCATGTGCTCGGCCAGCCAACCGACTGACTTCTCATTAGCCTCACGGCGTCCCATGGTCGATGCAATACGCAAGGCGAAACACTTCTTACCGAGCAGCGCGTTACCACCGTAACCGGAGCCGTAGGACCAAATCTCACGGGTCTCTGGGAAATGCACAATGTATTTTGTCTCGTTACATGGCCAAACAACGTCTTTCTGGCCTGCGGCTAAAGGTGCGCCAACAGTGTGCACGCAGGGCACAAACTCCCCGTCTGTACCAAGAATGTCATACACCTTCTTGCCCATGCGCGTCATCATGCGCATGTTGACGACAACGTAAGGTGAGTCGGATAGTTCGATCCCGATCTGTGCAATCGGCGAGCCCAGAGGCCCCATCGAGAAGGGAATGACGTACAAGGTGCGACCCTGCATTGCCCCTTCGAACAACTCATCAAGCTTGGTGCGCATCTCAGCGGGCGCGATCCAGTTGTTGGTGGGTCCGGCGGCGTTTTTGTCCTGGCTGCAAATGAAAGTGCGGTCCTCGACGCGAGCAACGTCATCAGGCGACGACCGTGCCAAAAACGAATTTGGGCGCTTGGCGGGGTTAAGCTTTAACAGCATCCCAGACTGCACCATTTCAGCACATAGGCGGTCATACTCTTCCTGGGAGCCATCGCACCAAACCACTTTGGCAGGCTTAACTTTGGCGGCAATGGCGCCAACCCAATCCTTTAAACCTTGGTGACGGACGTATTCAGGAGCGTTCAGTGATAGATTCATATCAATGTTTCAATGTGACGACAGGATTAAGGCTCAATAACCCGCTATGGTAGCACCGTAGACGACCCTGAGGAGCCGATTCCCCGCCAAAATATGTGCGTTTCCGCGATGCAACATAGTTAACAATTGTTGCCAGAATTTAAGAGTTCGTTAGGTACACTATGCACGAAGTTGTTAACAAATTTGGGGTTGCCACCAAGGCCTAAGCAAGTCTTTTAAAGGAGTCATCCGTGTCCAAACCATCCGCACGATACGCCGTTACACCTTTCATGACCGCCCTGGCACTATTTTGCGGCTCTTTTTCGGTGCAGGCCCAGCAACCTCTGAGCAAGATTGGCTCGTGCCCTAGCGGCTACCACACCAGCGGCAACTACTGCACCCCCTCCTCGCCCTCGGCCAAACCAGCTATTGCCAAAGTCGGATCTTGTCCGTCCGGATATCACACCAGCGGTAACTACTGCCTGGCGAGCAGTGCGTCGAGTAAGCCCGCCATCATCAAATCGGGCAGTTGCCCAAGCGGCTACCACACCAGTGGTGCATATTGTTTGCGGAATTAAACGCGGGACAACGACCGCACCATAGCAAGCCGCAGCGGAGTATATTTATTCGAAAACAACACTGCGCACCTGTCAGTAACGAAGGGCCAAAGGGACAACGACATGACACTCTGCTTTAAGAAACTTCACCCCACTTTCATGGCCGAGGTCAGCCCCGTAGACCTAAGAACGGTTCACGACGAGCCAACACTCGCGGCATTACGCGCAGCGATGACTGAGTTTGGCGTCTTGGTTTTTCATGACCAGCACTTCAGCTACGACGATCAAATAGAGTTCGCGCAACGTATGGACGGAGCGCTCCACAGCAAGACCTCATCCTCCGTCCTCAGTAAGAACCGCTTTGGCAATGAAGCCCTGACGGATATTTCAAACGTTGGGCAAGACGGCAATATCCTTGAAGCGGCAGATCGCCGAAGAATGAATGGCATTAGCAACAGAATCTGGCACACCGATGCCTCCTTCGAGGATCCTTCAGGTCGCTACTCGATGCTCTATGCCCGCAACATCCCGCCTGAGCGAGCCGATACCGAGTTTGCCGATATGCGTGCTGCGTACGATGCGTTAGATGCTGAAACTAAGAAAGTAATCGAAGATCTTCACGTCTATCATTCGATTGTTTATTCGCGCCACACGATGGGCTTTGATTTTTCAGCCGAAGAAAGCGCAAAACTACCCGGTGCTACGCACCCCTTGGTCAGACAAATTGACGGCTCAAATCGCAAGGCGCTGTATTTAGCCTCGCACGCGGCGCATGTCACCGAATGGCCGGTCCCGGAAGGTCGCTTATTGCTCAAGGACTTGATCGAGCATGCAACCAGACGCGAGTTTTTAAACAGCCACGAATGGTCACTAGGAGACTTGGTCATTTGGGACAATCGCACCACGATGCATCGGGCACGACCATTCGATGACAAGGCCTACAAGCGTGAGCTCACACGAGTCACCACGCTTGACTTGCCTAGGGCTACGTCCCAACCTTAAAACCAGACTGCATCTTGCGTAGCAGTGCGATCACACTCTGCGCAACGATTCGGCCAGTTTTCGGGTTTTCTGAAGGAATGTTTTCCATCGTCATTGTGAACTTTGCAGAGTCCGAATCCACGACGATGGTGTGCGTGTTGCGCACAACACCTGGGTCAGCCCAAATCTCGAGCAATGTTTTTTCTGGACCAACGCCAGACAAGGCAAGTGCCACAACCACGTTCAGGTTTGCCGGGAAGCCTTTGGCAGCATCCCGTGCATTCCCCTCAAACACCTTCTTTGCTTCCGTCAAACCTTCGATACTGATGTTGTTTTCGATGAGATGAGGCGCGCCCGCCAACCCATTTGGTGGTTTGCGTGTGACCATCCGCACTGAGTGAATCGTGCCCTCGGCCGCCGCGATCATGGCGTCTAAGCCTATCAGTGCACCCGTTGGAACATGAATCACACCACCTTGCGTCTTGGCGACCTCAATCAGTTCGGGATGAAACAGTAGCGCTCCGACCGACAACACTACGACTTGTTTTTTAGCCTGTAGAAAAGGCGTCACGATCTCGGGCAACAACGCAGCGGGCGCACATTCGATTACCAAGTCTGCCTCGGGCTCGAGCTCCCCAATCGTCAGTACTTTGACTGGGTGTGCCAGCGTAGAAACAAAGCTAGACGCCTTGACGTGGTCCTTTGCTGAGACAGCTGTCAAGACCACACCGGGCACTTTACCGGCAGCTAGACTTTTTGCGATTGACTTACCAATGGCACCCAGACCCGCGATCGCGACACGCAAAGGTTTCGAGGCTTGTGTTTGAGACATATGTTTACAACCTAAAGAAAAAATGAAATCAGAAACATTTACGTAAATAACTTAGTCAATCTTCATATTCGATGACTTCACGATCTGCGCATATTTTGCGACCTCTGCACGTAGGTGATCCCCAAACGCTGCAGGCGTACCACCGATAATCTCAATGCCGCGCTCAGCGAAATTCTTTTTGACTGCAGGATCCTGCAAGGCTTTGTTCAGTGCAGTATTCATTGTCGAAATCGCTAGCGGCGGGGTTGCGACGGGTGCAATGATCCCATACCAGGAGTCCGTTTCAAACTTTGGTAGGCCCTGCTCTGCAATGGTGGGGATTTCAGGTGCAAGCGGCGCACGCGTAAGATAGGTTGTGCCAAGTGCAACCAGTTTGCCGCTACGGATATGCGAGATGAAGTCTGGTAAGTTACCAAACATGAGGTCGATGTTACCCGCCAACAGATCGGTCAGGGCAGGTCCTTGTGCCTTGTAAGGCACATGCACCATATCGATACCCGCCATCGTCTTGAGCATCTCACCCGCAAAATGAGGCGTAGTGCCGTTGCCGAAGGAGCCGTAGGACAGCTTACCTGGGTTCTTCTTGGCGTAGGCAATCAACTCTTGAAGATTCTTGATACCCAAGCTAGGCTTTATTGCCAGAACGTTGGCTGTCTTTGCCAACAAAATCACAGGAGCCAAATCATCGAGCGTCTTGTATGGCAAGGCCTTCACGAGAGTTTGGTTCACCGTGAAGCTGTTTGCGACGCCGCCAAACGTGTGTTGGTCCGTTGCCTTAGCAACTGCATCCACACCAATAACTGTACCAGCGCCAGGCTTGTTCTCGACAATCACCGGATTCGCGAGATCGCGTCCAACCTCTACGCTTAATAGACGCACAACGGCGTCAAGCGTGCTCGCGCCGCCTGGAAACGGCACAATCATACGGATAGGCTGTGTCGGCCAGGTTTTTGCTGCTGTGGTCTGCGCCTGCACGACGCCGCAGGTTGCAGCAAATAACGATAATACGGTTACTAAAAAACGGTTCTTCATCAGATAAGTTCCTTTTTAAAGCTGAAAGCCCTTATTTTTTGCCCGTAACAAAAGCCATCAAGGCACCTGCATTAGGCACGCGGTCAAGAGACCAAACCGCTTCAATCAATGGCGCCACCTGAACGCCAGAACCACCATACGCGCAGAGCGCATGTAATTTATCCTCGATTTGCTTGTCGGTTAGAGGCTTGCCTGTGGACCCTATCGGGACCTCCACCGTACGACTCAAGGCGAACCCATCTGACCAGTGCACCTTAACGGTCGCGGCCTCGACGCCGTAGCTGCTGTCCTCAATAAAGCACACCTTCTGACCAAGTGCCCGCAAAGCCGCATCCGCAACCGCCTCATCGCTGAATTCAGCCAAGCCAGCGCGTCCACGGACTAGGGAAACCGGAACGGCATGCTGCGCACTGACTTGCGACTCTCTGCCTGTTTGAATCGCCGGACGATCCGTGCGTTGCCTCAACAACGGACGACCGACCAGCTCTATACGCGAGATGTCTGACACGCCGCGCGCGATGAATTGTGTATCGCGCGTCAAATCCAAGCAGGCATCAATCACCGGGTTGAGCACCACCCCACAAGGGTAAGGCTTGTACGTGTTCTGCAACAGCTCCCAGCGCGCACCGAGATCCGACACAACGGCATCAAAGTCTGGCGCATCACACGTCACATGCATAAAGCCGCGCACACCCTCGACAGGTGCTTTAGCACCGTCAAAATTCTGCTCGGCAAGCAGCGCAGCGATCATCCCGTTGCGGGCGGCGTTACCCATGCTGACGCTTTTAGACATCGTCCCGAGCGACTCTACCAAGCCACCCGCCTGAACCGAGGCGTTACCTAAGGCCCACAAGCATTGTTGTGCATTGATACCAAGTAATCGGGCTGATGCCACTGCCGCGCCGAAGACTCCGCAGGTAGAGGTAATGTGCCAGCCACGCGCATAATGTCCAGGCGACACGCCATTGCCGATTCGACACTCAACCTCAGCACCCAAAATAAAACTCATCAAGGCTTGTGCGCCCGTCACGTTGCGCGCTTGCGCCCAGGCGAAGACAGGCGATGCGACGGGGGCGGTTGGATGAATAATCGTAGGGATATGCGTATCGTCAAAATCAAAAACGTTAGCCGCCATCGTATTGATCGCTGCTGCAGTCAAGATATCCATCCGCTCGCCACGACCAATAATCGTCGCCTGCGTCGAATTAGAAAAAGCACCGTAGACCCCCACGGCTTTTTCAATCGTGGAATCGTAACTGGCTGAAAGCGCCGTCGCGAAGTAGTTCAAGATTGAACGTTTCGCCTCGTGCCGTACATGCTCAGGCACATCCT
This sequence comes from Bordetella parapertussis, assembly GCA_945882005.1. Lineage (GTDB taxonomy): Bacteria > Pseudomonadota > Gammaproteobacteria > Burkholderiales > Burkholderiaceae_B > Zwartia > Zwartia parapertussis_C. Next base: position 2,409 of record CAMCWG010000132.1, on the reverse strand, counting down.
CCCACTGAAACTCAGCAGCAAATCGTGCCAACTGGCGCGAGACGTCTGGGGTAGGCTTTGATGCAGAACTCATCGGTATTCTTCTCTTCTTTATGTTTTAACCACTGCTGAAATAACGAGCTGACGACCATACACAATCTGGTCAGAGAGCGCCTGCGACCAAAGCGTACGCAAGCTGACTGAATCGGCTTTACGTAGCTGGCGACGGGCATAGTTCCTAACTAACCAACCTACTCCGTGTTCCCACATTCTGCGGGGTTTGGGCTCATCGACTTCGTGCACGGATATGTCTTCAAACCCATTTAACCCCAGCAGCAGCCAGAGTTGAAACAAGCCAAGACTCAGCCAAGGCATATGAGGTTCTGGCGTATTATTTTGAGCAAACCAAGAGTAAGACCTTGGATAACCTTGAATCAAGTGATTTAGGCGCGCACCAACGTAGTTAGGATTAGGCACGGACAAGATGAAACGGCCGCGAGGGTTTAAATGGCGGCGTACGCTCTGAACAAACAGACCTGGATTTTGCAAGTAGCCCATCGCCTCGCAGCACACAATCGCGTCATAACTTCCAAGTGCCTCGGGGACCCCTGCGTTGAAATCAGCATGAACGAACTGGCTATACCCTTTTGGTGCTGAGGCATAAAAATCCATGCCATCAATGGCTGCCGGGTAGGTCAACGCGCTTGTTAACCATCCCTCTCCACAACAGATATCTAGAATTTTTTCTGGTTTGAATTCATTAAGGGTACGTGCGACGGCCAGCCGGTGCGCCTTGCTACCAGCCATCGAAATCATGTCTCAGACCTACCGGCTAACTTCTGTTTGTACGTGTGGGCGATAAAAGGAACGAGTCCTTGTGCATCCACAATTGACTGTATGACGGCCGGCAAAGGTGGTGTTTCGTAGCGCTTGGCACCCACCATAAATGCGCCTGCGACAAGGTCAACGTCCACGCGGTCGCCCGAGCTCACCGCGGCAACAAGTTCCGGGCATTCAAAAACGGGCAGCCCGATATTGATCGCATTGCGATAAAAAATACGGGCAAAGCTCGTCGCAACCACACAAGAAATTCCTGCTGCACGGATTGCAAGGGGTGCGTGCTCACGCGACGACCCAGAGCCAAAATTGCGACCCGCCACGATAATGTCGCCCGCTTTGACGCGTCGCACAAAATCCGGATCAAGCCCCTCCATACAGTGCCCGGCCAACTCCTCTGGCCGTCTCAAGGTGAGATAGCGACCAGGAAGAATCGTGTCGGTGTCGACGTTGTCACCATAACGATGTACGCACGCAGAAGTAATCATAAGTTCTAACCTGTTTAGATAACCGCTAGCATACTAGGATCAGCTATTTCGCCCGTCAAGGCGGCAGCCGCTGCAACCCAGGCGTTTGCCAGGTAGACGCGGGAATCCGGATGACCCATCCTGCCCTTGAAATTGCGATTGGTCGTAGCAATCGCCGTCTCACCCTCGGCAAGCACGCCCATGTGGCCGCCAAAGCAAGCACCGCACGTCGGCAAGGACACCGCCGCACCCGCTGCCGCAAACACTTCTAACAACCCCTCTGCCGCCGCTTGGCGATAGATTGCGTTGGTCGCGGGCACAATCACCACCCTGACCTCCCGACTGACCTTACGCCCCCGCAAAACCGATGCAGCCTGACGCAGATCGGTGATGGTTCCGTTCGAACAGTTGCCGATATAGACCTGATCAACTTTCGTTCCGATTAGCTTGGATAAGACAGTTCCATTTGCCGGCGACGGCGGTACCGCGACCAGCGGTTCAAGCGTATTGAGGTCAATCACACGCGTCGATCGATAAGACGCATCAGGATCAGGTGCAACCGCAGAGCGTTGCTGCCAGCCATGCGCCGCTGCGAAGGCATGCACCTGCTCATCGGCTTCGAAGACACAGGTCTCTGCACCTGCCTCAACAGCCATATTCGCGACAGCCATCCGTTCATCAACATTCAGATGACACAACCCAGGACCGCCAAATTCGATCGACAGGTTGGCTGCACCGTCCGAGCCAATCGCAGCGATCAAAGACAAAATGATGTCCTTTCCCGTCACATAGGGTCGTGGCGAACCAACGATTTCGACCCGCATGGACTCGGGCACCTTCACCCACAACTCGCCAAGCGCCATCGCTGCGGCCAAGTCGGTCGAGCCAAATCCCATTCCCGAGGCATTAAAAGCGCCCGCGGTGCAGGTATGCGAATCCGCACCAAAAACAATGCCGCCGGGTCCAATCATGCCGATTTCTGGCAGCAAAGTATGTTCAATCCCGCCGTTACCTGCGTCGTAATAATGCTCAATCCCGTATTGACGTCCAAAGCGCCTCAGCAGCCGGATCGACTCCGCACTAATAACGTCCTTTGCGGGCGAAAAGTGATCGGCAACCAGCACGA
>CAMCWG010000131.1 GCA_945882005.1 Bordetella parapertussis | reverse complement strand
CCACTCGGGCGTCAGCGCATAAGAGAAGTTCATGCCGAGAGCAGGCGTTTCAATCGACGACCAAGGCCCTCTTCCGTTGAAGGCTGTCGGGCTTGTCCACTTCCAGTTTTGATATCCGTAGCGTACGTTCACCCCGGCAGCGAACTGATTTGTGAATTGTCTTGTCACATTCAGGTTTGCAGAGGCATCCTGCCAGTTAAAACTTCCGCCGCTGCCGAGTCCCGTTTCGAACTGACTCAAGCCTGTGACACCTACTGAGGTAACCGTAGCACCGGGCGCAATAGGCTGCGCCCCCGCGCTCTGAAACACGGGCAGCAAACAGGCCAGGCCGATGCTAGGAATAAATGCGCGGAGCTTTGCTCCGAACTTAATTGAGTTCATGGGTTTAAACCTTGATTGTCGTTAGTTCACATGCCGTGCAATGAAGAATACACCAGCAAAGGAGGCAACGAGCACTCCGGTGTTCCACGTAATGAGCCGCCAGCTCATTGCTTTGAGCTCTTGATGGACTAAGGTGGTTAGCTTTCCTTCGAGACTCGTCATTCTTTCAGTCAGACGCCCATCCAAACGGGCTAAATCCTCACGCGTCGCTAGCGTGGGGACAATGGCCTCAAGACGTGTTAGCCGGGCATTTATTGAAAAGCTGCGCATACTGAACTCCTTCAAAAATATAGGTCACAGTATGACGCCAAGGACTTATTACGACTAGCGCAAATTTGCGTTTTATCGTCGTTAACTTGTAAAGAAGTGCAACTGTGTATTACTGCTGAAAACAGATCGGCAGCGGGGTGTCTGCCTTCTGCCTACTTCTTACCTGTACAGGCAAAGTTTTTGAGCTCTTGTTCCACGCTCCGCGGATTGATTGCCTTCCAAGGACCATAAACTTTTTGTATGTGTACGACTTCACCTTGAGCCATACGCTCATCAAACAGCTCAACTGTATAGATGCGTACCCGATTATCCGGACAGTTGTATTGAGCCTTGATGACGACCGAGCGAAAGACATGTCCCTCTTCGTTCCGCATCCTTCGTTTGTAATCAAGCATCTCTGCGACGTTTACGAACTTATCCATTCGAATGAGTTCGCTACCCTCGGTATAGGTGGTGAGCGTTGCGTCTTCATGCATGCTGAGCCACTGTGCTTGCGCACTCACCGACAGAGCACTCCCCACAAGACACAGCATAAAAAGAGCGGTCGATTTAATGATGTGTCTCATGAAGTGAAAATCTCCAAATCAAACTAAAACTGATGCCGAACACCAACACCCACAACCGTACTCTGCGCAGACTTCACCATTGAATAATTGCTTCCATATGACGCATACGTGTACAAGTTTGTGCGACGCGTAAAGTTGTAGGTGTAACCAACGCTATAAATCGCTTGTGTCGCAGACTCGGGCCGCAAGACGCTATCGCCAATCGGTTGCATAAGCTGGACCGAAGCAAGAGCGTTACTGGTTGGAGTTACCGGAATATTCGCACCTAAAAAGTATGAGTTTGCTGCCGTACCCGGAGTAAATATCGCACCTGCTCCAAGCGTTGTGTTCGCAAGCAGGCTGCCGTTTGTGGCACCGGTTCCCGGAGGTTGTCCACCCCAAGCGCCGTTGCGAGTTTGCCCATAGGCGACGGACACTTTCGCAACTTGAAAATTGTAGGCACCTGCCACTAACCATGCTGTTGGGTTAGGTTTTGGCGGACCGTCCGGTATGTTATTTGGGCCTTGCAACTGATCGTAGGCAGCAACTAAAAGCAAGGGGCCTTTCGCATACGTCGCTCCCAGCGTTACCGCGCGTAGATTATTGCCGGGCTCAAACTGATAGCCAGCATTGGCCGCACGGCAGGTCGCTACGACGCACGATCCATTGTTCGTATAGATTCCGGTCAGCTCTGTTGCGAAGGAGTATCCCATCCCAAAAGTTAGCCCCTCCAAGGGCCGTGTCTGAAACAACAGCATATTGCTATAGCGAACAGTATTAGCTGTACCGAACGACGCACCAATGTTTGCTTGCCCGAAGCCCTCTACAAACGGATCAATCGCCAACAAGTAGTTACTGGCCAAATTGATCTGGCGGCCAAGGTCGAGCTGTCCAAGATCTATATTTTTGTAACTCAGGGTCGCTTGCCGACCGAACAACAAGCCACCTTGTCCAAACTGACCATTCGCCGAATTAAATCCATTTTCTAAGACAAACAGCGTTTGATTACCGTTGCCCATATCATGGACGCCACGTAAACCAAAACGCGAGCCACTTTGCACGCCATTCGCGATGCCAAAAAAGGTTTCTCTTGCCCTCCCATCTGACACATTTTCGCTTGTGTTGAGATACTGCAGGCCGGTGTCAATAATCCCATACAGGGTCAGTGAATTTTCCGCGCGCACACCCCCTGCAATAAAGAGCATCAAGGACAACAATACGAGTACTTTCTTCATGGTTTGCAACAGAATGGGATGGTCTACTGACATTTGATGGTAGTTTACATTTGACATCGTAATATGCAACGATAGCCTTCATGAATTTCACCCAAAACGAGCAAAATGATGAAAAAAATTGGAATGATCGGTATCGGCATGATGGGGCACGGCATTGCGACCAATTTACTCAAGCACGGCTACACGTTAACGTTGCTTGAGCACCCGGGCAATCAGCCTTTGACCCATCTAGTTGCAGGTGGCGCAGCGACCGCCTCCACTCCCGAGGCGCTTGCCGCGGCATCAGAAGTGATTATCCTTTGTGTGACCGGCACGCCTCAAGTCGAAGATGCTCTTCTAGGTGAGAATGGCGTTCTCAAGGGCCTCAAGCCTGGCACAGTGGTCATCGACTGCTCAACAGCCATTCCCACCTCGACAGATCGCGTGTCAGCAATGGTCATAGCCAAAGGCGGCTTGTTTTTAGACGCCCCCATGACGCGTACCCCAAAGGAGGCAGCCGAGGGTCGCCTAAACCTACTCGTAGGTGCAGACCCTGCTCTATTTGAACAATGCCGACCTCTACTCGCCTGTTTCGCTGAAAACATTGTGCACGCCGGACCGATCGGCGCAGGCCATCGTATGAAATTACTGCACAATTTTGTTTCGCTGGGCTCAGTTGCGTTGATGGCAGAAGCGGCCGCTTGCGCTAATGCTGCAGGCATCCCTGCACAAACATTTGTCGACGTGTTGGCGATGGGCGGCGGTTGGGGCGCACCCCTCGAACGCCTGAAACCATATCTTGTTAACCAAGACACGTCGAGCATGCGCTTTAGCATTGCGAATTCGCTCAAAGATCTCAGCTACTACAATCAAATGGCTCAGGACATTGGCAGCGATAGAACTATTGCAGGATCGGTCAAGCAGACGCTAGAACAAGCCAGTCAAGAGGCAGATCCGCAAAAACTGTTGCCAGAGCTCGTGACGATTATCAGTCAGCGCAAGTAAGGCGGTGGAGTACCGCCATTGGCATTACATCCCGTGCAGGGGCATTACCTTGCGTACAGCAGGCATCTCTAACATACGCTTATAGTGCTCTGCTACCCGAGGAAACTTAGCCATATCGACGCCGTCCGAGGCTAGCCAGCTCGACATTGTAAAGAGGTAGGGATCAGCAACTGTAAAGTTGTCGCCCATCAGCCACGGACCACGCAACAGTTCGCTTTCGACCCAAGCAAAACACTCACTCATGTTTTGCGGGACCTTGGCTTTCATCGACTGCTGAGCAGCAGCATCATCAGACCAGCGGGAGCCGCGCGGCCCGTGGGCATGCACCACATGCACTGTGGAACAAAACCAACTATTCGCAGCCTGCATCTCGGCAAGTGCGAAGGGGTCATCCAGAGGCGCTAATTTGGCTTCGGGGTACGTTTGGGCCAAATACAGAAGAAGTGCAGGCGTCTCAGTGATGACGCCGCGGTCCGTCACTAAAGCCGGCACCCTACCCTTGGGGTTCACCGCGAGGTATTCTTTGGTCCTTTGCTGATTCTCACGAAAATCTAGCTTAATACCCTCGTAGTCCACGCCACTATGCTCGAGAACAATATGTGTTGCGAGTGCGCAGGTTTTAGGGGCAAAGTAGAAACGTGGCTTCATAATGATGGTCCGTTTAGTTCATTAAAGATACAAGTCAACGCAATTTAGCCGAAAATCGGCCAGATGAATACCGACTCAAACAATGCACATCCATGACTAGCCGCTGGACTGAGATCAAACAAGCAAGCGCCCTGCGTCATCCAGGCTTTCGTATGCTCTGGACGGCTACCCTGCTTTCATCTACGGCCCGGTGGGCGGACCTTGTCGTGGTTGGTTGGCTAACGCTAGAACTAACTAACTCTGCATTGATGGTAGGCATTGTGTCGGGTTGCAAGATGGCCGGCTATCTATTTGCTCCGCTCATGGGTGTGGCAGCAGATCGGCTGAATCGCTACAAGCTATTAATTCTGGCGTCGGTCGTAAGCGGCGCGATTGCGATGACGATGTTGGGCCTGCTTCTGACAGATCACATGGCAATTGGCTATCTTATTGCGCTGTCCTTAGTCAGTAGTCTGACCTGGGCGCTTGATCACCCCACACGGCAAGCCTTTATTCCAGATCTAGTTGGGCAGAAGAACCTCACAAACGCAGTCGCCTTAAACGCCGTCGCGACTGAGACGACAGTCATCATCGGCCCAGCACTTGGCGGCTTACTGATCCCAAGCTTCGGCATCAGCGGTGCGTACACACTCATCGCAGTGATTTACATCTTCGATTTATTCGCTTTATTGCGGCTAAAGAACGCGGCGCCTACGCAAGCTATTACATCAAACGCGACGACAGCAGAGAGCAAGGTGAGCTCTATCTCGCCTCTCACAAGCTTGCTTGATGGCTTTAAATACGCGTGGGGCAATCAGGCAGTATTTATGTTGTTACTGATCGCCTTAATGCTGAATTTTTTTGTGGCACCGTACCGCTATTCTTTTTTACCCTTACTCGCCCGCTATGTGCTCGACACGGGTCCAACGGGGTATGGCATGCTGACGTCCATGGCAGGAGTGGGTGCAATGGTCGCCGGGCTGTGGGTGGTTTCTCTAGGCAACTACAGCCGCAGAGGCCGATTGGTCATACTAGGTGGCCTATTGTGGCCGATTGCTATTTTTCTACTGTCTCTATCTAGCTGGTTTTATCTTTCTTTAGTGATCGTTTTTGTAGCGGGTATCGCCCAAGCAATTAGCTGGACGCTGATCGCCACCCTCATCCTAAGCAATACCGAAGCCTCGATGCGCGGACGCATCATGGGTTTACGCACAGGGGTCGTCATCAGCCTGCCCTTCGGAAATTTCCTAGCCGGTGCGATCGCGGAAAACTTCGGAGTAGCGACGGCTATGGCCGGCTATGCCTGTTGTGCACTACTTCTAATGATCCTGATCATTAGCCGAGCCCCCATCCTGCGCCAACTAAAGTGATTCTAGTTGTATGCTGTTCCCCAAACAAAACACTTGAGGTCAAGAAACATGCTGTCATATTGGATGCAAACGGTTGATAACAAGACGGTACTCGAGCAACGCGATATCGAGCGCCCCACACCGGCCGCCAATCAAATCCTTCTGCGTCTACATGCGGCGAGCTTGAATCGTGGTGAATTTGTGATTGGACACGGCTTGCACAAAGGCGGTCAGGCCAGCGCCATTGGTATGGAAGGTGCAGGCGTGATCGCCGCCATTGGGGGCGATGTTAAGGGTTTCAAGGTGGGCGACAAGGTAATGGGTCGTTGCCGCGGCGCCTTCGCCGAGTACGCAACCATGGATAGCGTTGAAGTCATGCATATCCCTGACTCGTTAAGTTTTGAACAGGCTGCAAGCGTTCCGCTCACGTTTCTCGTTGTGCATGACATGCTCTCCTTGCAAGGTAAGCTGTTACCTAATGAGTGGCTGCTCATCCACGGCGTGTCGTCGGGGGTCGGCGTAGCTGCACTACAAATGGGTAAAGCGATGGGAGCGAAGGTCATCGGCACGTCGGGGTCACCCGAAAAACTTGCCCGTCTGAAAGAGTATGGCCTCGACGTGCCTCTGTGTTTGAGAGGATCGGGTTTCGAAGACGCGGTCATGAAAGCGACGGACGGCAAAGGTGCGAACCTAGTGGTTGATACCGTCGGTGGCTCAGTGTTTGCAGAAAGCATCCGTTGCATGGCGTTCGAAGCACGCTTTGCCATGGTCGGTTATGTGGATGGTGTACTGTCTGCTGAGCTCGACTTGCTGGCCTTACATGCCAAACGCTTACGCCTGTTTGGTGTATCAAACAAACTACGCTCGGCAGCACAGCGGGCAGAATTCTTGCCAGAGTTCAAAGCAGAGGTGCTACCAGCGATTGCGGATGGCCGCATCAAACCGCTGGTAGACCAAGCTTTCCCCTTTGACCAGCTCGCGCAGGCAAAGGAAATGATGGAAACCAACAAGCACGTCGGCAAGATCGTGCTGAAGATGCCCGTCTAGTTAAGCTGCAGGCATACGGATTAAATAATCGAAGGCGCTGAGGGCTGCTTTAGCACCCTCGCCTGCCGCGATGACGATCTGCTTGTAAGGTACTGTGGTGCAGTCGCCTGCCGCAAACACACCTGGCAAGTTGGTGTGGCCCTTCGCGTCTACGACGATCTCACCGAACTTACTGAGCTCAATGGTTTCTTTCAAGAACTCAGTATTGGGCACCAATCCGATCTGCACGAACACGCCAGCAAGTGCCACATGCTGCTCAACACCCGTCGTGCGCTCTTTGAAACGAATCCCGTTCACAACGCTTCCGTCACCGGTGATTTCCATTGTTTGGGCATTGGTGTGCACGGTTACATTAGGCAAACTATTGAGCTTGTTCACCAACACGGCGTCGGCCTTAAGCTGATCTGCAAACTCAATCACCGTGACGTGCTCGACGATTCCAGCCAAATCGATGGCAGCCTCAATACCTGAGTTACCTCCACCAATCACTGCTGTGCGCTTGCCTTTAAACAAAGGACCATCGCAGTGTGGGCAATAGGCGACCCCTTTATTTTTGTACTCTTGCTCGCCAGGTACATTGACATTGCGCCAGCGCGCACCAGTCGACAAGATCACTGAGCGCGCACGCAGTGCGCCACCGTTTTCCATCTCTACAGTCACTAAGCCGCCAGAGGCGGAAGCAGGAACAACCTTGGTTGCACGCTGCAAGTTCATGATGTCGACTTCGTAGTGTCGCACTTGTTGCTCCAAAGCTGCAGCAAATTTTGGGCCATCCGTCTCTAAGACTGAGATGTAGTTCTCGATTGCCATCGTGTCATTGGTCTGACCACCAAAACGCTCTGCAGCAACACCCACTCGAATCCCTTTGCGGGCAGCATAGACTGCAGCAGCGGCTCCTGCGGGTCCACCACCAACGATCAACATATCGTAGGCATCTTTTGCGTTCAGCTTTGCGGCCTCGCGCTCAGCCGAGTTTGTGTCGAGCTTGGCAACAATCTCTTCGACACTCATACGACCGGAACCAAACACCTTACCGTTTAAGAACACCATTGGTACGGCCATGATTTCGCGATCAGTTACTTCCTTCTGGAATGCGCCACCCTCAATCACAACGGTCTTGATTTTGTGATTCATAATCGCCATCAAAGACAAGGCCTGCACAACATCTGGGCAGTTGTGGCAACTCAAGGACATATAGACTTCGAAGTTGAAGTCTCCCTCAAGCGCCTTGATTGCATCGATGACGTCTTGTTCCACTTTTGGTGGATGGCCGCCTGTCCATAACAAGGCGAGCACAAGAGAGGTGAACTCATGTCCAAGTGGTAAGCCGGCAAAACGTACGCCATGATCCGTACCGACAGGCGCCACCACAAAGGACGGCTTGCGTGCATCGTTGCCCGTTGTCTCGAGCGTGACCTTATCTGACAAGGATACGATCGTATCAAGCAGTTGCCGCATTTCGACGCCCGTCTCGCTGTCGTCTAAAGACGCGATCAGACGG
>CAMCWG010000130.1 GCA_945882005.1 Bordetella parapertussis | reverse complement strand
TAAGCTGCTCGTAGACGACACGTTCATGCGCTGCATGCATGTCGATCAGAGCAAGACCGGAACTTGTCTGGGACAAGATATAGATGCCATGCACCTGAGCCAAAGCGCGACCCAATGGCCAGGTGGCAACATCTTGCGCTGCTGGTTGGTAGAGCGTTTCCCAAGCGCGCAGGCCGCCAGAGGTGCCGGTGGGCTCTCGGAGATGCAGGGCGGACTGTGAACCTTGTTGCCAAGTTGGCTGGGACTGTGAAGGGGATGACGAATAAGGTCGCGCTGTGTTTGGTGCGCCAACGAAGCCGCTACCGGGCGACCAAGACTGTCCACTTTGGTTCGTTGTGCTCACGGCGTCGACTTGATGTGCGCCCGCTGTGCCGGATAAGGCCTGTGTCACCGTGTGCGAGACAAAGCGGTGCACTGCGCCGGTATCGCGAAAGCGTACCTCGTGCTTGGCTGGGTGTACGTTGACATCAACAGCGGTTGGGTCGATCTGCAAAAATAAGACGAAGGCGGGTTGGCGGTCACCGTGGAGTACGTCGGCGTAAGCGCTACGTATTGCATGTGAGACCGTGCGGTCGCGTACATGACGACCGTTCACAAAAAGGAATTGACGATCAGCGCGGGCGCGCGCCGCAGTCGGACGTGTAATGACGCCCAGTAATGATATCGGACCGCTTTCGGCATTGACCTCGATGCCGTGTTCATTAAATTCGTCGCCCAATACATCGCTGATGCGCTTGAGCGCGGAGGCGGGCAACCACTGCCGTACCGCGCGGTCATTGTGAAACACCCGAAAGCTGACTTCGGGAAAGGCCAGTGCAATACGTTCTATTGCATCGATACAGTGCCCGAACTCGGTTGGTTCGGCACGCAGAAATTTACGCCTTGCTGGGACTGCATCAAACAGATATTTCACCTCGACTGTTGTGCCCTGGGCGCCAGCCGCAGCAACTGGGCTCGCGCTTCCTGGTGCGAGGCTCCATGCGTGATCAGCATCACGCGTGCGAGAAATCAGTGTGAGTTGCGAGACAGCAGCAATTGAGGCGAGCGCTTCGCCTCTGAAACCCATTGAGTGCACAGATTCGAGTGCATCGAGAGAAATGATTTTGCTCGTCGCATGACGCGTCAAGGCAAGCGCAAGCTCATCTGGCGGGATGCCAACGCCATCATCAATAACTGCGATGCGTCGGATGCCGCCGGCTTCGAGACGAATTTCGACCGATTGCGCACCCGCATCGACCGCATTCTCTACGAGCTCCTTCAGGACAGAAGCGGGTCGCTCGATGACTTCGCCAGCTGCAATTTGGCTGATCAGTAAGTCGGGAAGGGCGCAGATTGGGCGGCGGTTTGGCATGGCAGGCGCGACAAATATGAAGCGCCTATTTTAGAGCTATGTCGTCGCTCTTGCGACTAAAGGCTACCGCGAGGCGATTAGGTGTGGATTTGCGACAAAGAAACGTGTAATGCCACTGTGCAGCGCCTGTGCAAACTTATCTTGTGAACTCTGGCTGCGCAGCATGCGTTCTTCTTCTGGATTGCTGATAAATGCCGTTTCGACCAAGATGGATGGCATATCCGGTGCTTTGAGTACAGCAAAACCCGCAGACTCAACCTGTGGCTTGTGTAAGCGGTAGACGCTTTTGAGTTCGTCGAGCATCCGACTAGCTAGGTTCGTCGAGTCTTTGATTTGAGCGGTTGTGGACAAATCTAGCAAAATTTTTGCAACGTTTTGATTTTGCACATTTAAGTTTACGCCACCAATCAAGTCCGCTGCATTTTCCTTCTGCGCAAGCCAGTTCGCGGCTGTGCTTGATGCGCCCCGGTCAGACAAGACGTACACCGAGCTGCCTCCAGCTGTTGGGCGCACGAACGCGTCCGCATGAATGGAGACAAATAAGTCAGCCTTCACACGTCGCGCCTTTTCAACACGCACATGCAAGGGCACAAAGTAATCGCCCTCACGCGTCAGATAGGCGCGCATGCCAGGTGTCGCGTCAATGCGCGCCTTCAATTTTTGTGCAATGGCAAGGACAACATTTTTCTCGTAAGTGCCGCCCTTGCCTATCGCGCCAGGGTCCTCGCCGCCATGCCCTGGATCGAGCGCCACTGTGATGGTGCGTCCACGCCGGTTGTTTGGCTGTGGCGCGACTTTGGCTTCGAGCGGTGGGGCAATCGAGCTTGGTATGACAGGTGTCGCTGCCATGCCCGTACCCTTCGGGTTACGTCCGATGTCTTCAAGAATGCGCGCGAGTGGATCTTCTTCCGTCTTCTGCGGGTTCTTTTTTAGAAGCGCAGCGAGTGGATCCTGGGCGTTCTTTGGGTACAAATCCAGAACCAGCCTGAACTTGTAATTACCAACAGGCTTAAGCGTAAACACTTGTGGTGCGATCGCCTGCTTTAAATCGAAAACAATACGCACGACGTTGGCGCGGTTCTGCGCAACACGTAATGAGCGAATGTATGGATCATCAGGACGAACTTTACGCACGAGTTCGTTGAGGGCTGGGTTCACATCCATGCCCTGAATATCAACGACCATGCGGTGCGGATTTTCAAGCGTGAAATGTTCTGCGCGCAATTCGCTGTCGAGCTCGAGCGTCACGCGCGTGTACTCGTCAGCAGGCCAAGTGCGCACAGCAAGCAGCCGTGCGGCCATTGCGATACGAGGAATAACGGGAAGTAATAAAAGGGTCGTGGCGGCGCCCAAGCGGCGACGTCGGCTTAGCGCTCTTTGATCCGACGGCTGACCGTCAGGAGAGGAGGCAAAGCGTTGATCCATGAAAGCCCTTTTTCTGAACATGCACTAAGTGCGACTGAGCGGCCTAATCCGGCATAACTGAGCTCGATCAACAGGTCTGGATCGCTCAACAAATCGCCTGCGCGCTCTGGCCATTCAATCAAAATTAGCGCGTTGTTTTTAAAGAGATCGCGAAATCCAGCATCTAACCAATCAGAGTGTTCGCTAAATCTATAAAAATCAAGATGATAGAAGTATAAGTTAGAAACTTCATAAGATTCAAGTAGTGCGTAACTTGGACTTTTAATTCGGCCAGAAATGCTGCAATACCGCAAAAAAGCGCGTACCAGTGCAGTTTTACCGGCCCCTAAGTCGCCTTTTAGATGAATGCGGCCTCCTGCTGCAGGGCCAGGCGACAGTTTCCCCCCGGCATCAGCCCGAAGATCTGCAGCAACAAGTGCCAGGGCTTGACCCAGCATATCCGTCGCGTGTTCGTCTGCAAGCTCAAGTTTGAGTGTGGAATGCGTCATAAAGATCTGTGAGAGGAGCGACAACCAGATTTCATCTGAGCCACTATGACACGTAATTCGGTAGCCATGGAATTGAGTTGCTCTTGCGAGGCATGAATGAGCTGAATGCTACTATTGTCTGGCGATGAGTGCATCTGAGTCCGCAGCAGTTAGTACTTTTATCGATTCCGTCTGGCTCGAAGACGGCCTGTCGGCCAATACGCTTGCCGCCTACCGTCGCGACTTAGTTGCTTTCGAGCAATGGTTACTCGCTGAACGCAGATTGGATATCGATCATGCGCAGGCTGGGGATCTGCAGGCTTGGTTTGCGGCCAAACACGCGGAAACCAAACCAAGCACTGCGAATAGACGGCTCGCAACGCTACGCCGTTACTACCTGTGGGCTCTTCGGCATCAGCGTGTTTCGGCCGATCCGTGTTTACAGCTCACTTCGGCTAAACAGGCTTTGCGGATCCCCAAGACTTTGTCTGAAGGGCAGGTTGAATCCTTGCTTAAACAACCACCCCTGCACACACCACGTGGCTTGCGCGACCGCGCAATGTTAGAGGTGCTTTATGCGACGGGGTTACGGGTGTCAGAGTTGGTTGGTTTGGCTGTGCTCGACGTGAGCCTCGGGGACGGGGTTGTGCGTGTTGTCCAAGGTAAGGGCGGCAAGGATCGCCTCGTGCCTCTCGGTGCAGAGGCAGCGCATTGGATAACGACTTATCTGAAAGAAGCACGCCCGGCCCTTATGGGGGCGCGGTCCGCACCCGCTTTATTCGTGACGGCGCGGGCCGGACCGATGACACGCCAGTCTTTCTGGCTGCTCATTAAGAAATACGCGGTATTGGCAGGTGTAAAAGCGCCCTTATCGCCCCATGTGTTGCGTCATGCCTTTGCGACACATCTGCTTAACCATGGGGCAGATTTGCGGGTGGTGCAGATGCTGCTGGGGCATGCCGATATCTCGACAACGCAGATTTACACACACGTTGCCCGTGAGCGACTCAAGTCGTTGCACGCCCAGCATCACCCCAGGGGCTAGTCGGAGCGCTGAAAGTGGTGCACCTTGTTAAACTAGAACCAAGCCGCCGTAACTCAGTGGATAGAGTACCTTCCTCCTAAGAAGGGAGTCGGACGTTCGATTCGTCTCGGCGGCGCCATTCATCTTCCTTTTCGCAGCATCTCACCATGACGCAACACGCAGAAGAACGCAACCCAGGCTTGCTGGACAATCCACTGGCTCTGAGAACGATCGTGCTTGGCACCTTAATCGTGCTGCTTGCAATGGGCATCCGCGCCACGATCGGTTTGTTCATTCAGCCCATGGGACTTGAGCGTGGCTGGGGGCGTGAAGTTTTCTCCATGGCCTTTGCCCTGCAGAACCTTGTCTGGGGCTTTGGTGCAATTGGTGCAGGCATGATGGCTGATCGACTCGGTTCGGGCCGAACGATTGCGCTGTGTGCTGGTTTTTACGTGCTTGGACTGCTGGGCACCCGGTACTCTTCGACAGAGCTCGAGTTTTATTTGAGTGCGGGAGTATTGATTGGTTTGGGTCAGGCTGGGACAACCTTTGCAGTGATCCTCCCCGTGATTGCAAGAACGGTTCCGCTCTCGTCGCGCAGCACTGCGATGGGGATTGCGAGTGCTGGGGGCTCGCTTGGTCAGTTCCTCGTGGTTCCGACAGGTCAGTTATTGATCGATACGCTTGATTGGACGGGGGCGTATTTGGTTTTGTCGATGGCTTTAGCGATGACACTCCCTTTGGCATGGTTTCTGAGAGGAAAACCTGGCGCGAGCACTGGGCCAGAGCAGTCCATGTTGTCTGCGATTAGACAGGCTCTCAAGCATCCGACGTTTCATTTTTTGTTTTGGGGATATTTTGTGTGTGGATTTCACACGGCCTTTATCACTTTGCATCTCCCCGCATTTGTTGTTGATAAAGGGTTGAACGCGAGCACAGGAGCTTTCGCAATCGGTCTCATAGGTTTGTTCAATGTGTTTGGTTCGTTTACGGCGGGTAAGCTTGGCGGCACTTATAGTAAAAAAAATCTGCTGGCTGGGCTTTACGCTTCACGTGCGGTTTGTCTCATCTGGATCCTCGCCATGCCGACTTCGCCCTGGGTGGTCTATGTTTTTGCAGCATGGATGGGTGTGTTTTGGCTTGGCACAGTTCCGCTTACGCAGGGTTTGATTGGTCAGATCTATGGCTTGCGTTTTGCCGCCACGCTATCGGGCATGGTTTTCTTGGGCCACCAGCTTGGCAGCTTTACAGGGGTATGGCTAGGTGGCCGTGTTCAGGCTATCACGGGAAACTATGATTTAGTTTGGTGGATTGCGATTGCATTAGCTCTCATTGCCTCTGCATTGTGTTTGCCTGTTCGTGAGAATCCGATCAACGTACAGCAACTAGCCAAAGCAGTGTAGATCTTTCGAGGTGTTATGCAACAACGAACAATGCGACGTTTGATTTGGCTTCTAGGGGGAGCGATGCTCTGCCTTGTTCTCATTGCAGGCTTGATCGGCTATACAACGCCAGGCATGCGTCTGAACTGGGACAGTATTGCCGCCCTATGCGGCTTCTGAGCGCAGTGCTATGCACACCCTGACGCAATATCCTACCGTGTACGCATCGAACCTCGGTGCGAACGCCGCGCGAGGTGTGTCGGTGTTAACGGTGAACAACCGTCTAGCGCGCAGGCTAATTCAGTTGTTAGCGCAACAACAATCTGCACGCGGTCAGCTTGTGGCTGAAATCCCAGAAATCATGCCATGGTCAGGATGGGTGACGCATCAGTTGGATCGTGCAGGGTTTGAAGAGTTGTTGCGTCCCCATGCACGGCAGCTTGATGGATTTGAGGCGCAACTGGTTTGGGCGCAAGTGATTGAAAGATGCGAGGGCGATGATGCATTGCTTGATGTTTATCAGGCCGCAGCGATCGCGCTTGGGGCAGACCAGTTAATCGAAGAATGGCAGATCAAGGTTTTTGAGCACGAACACACCGAGGAATATGACCAGTTTCGGCAGTGGCGCGATGCCTACCGAGAGCGCTTGCATGCGCTCGACGCGCTAGATGCAAGCACTGCACTGACACGACTGATTCACCATGTAGAGGGCGGTCTGCCCTTGCCCGCACAGGTCGTGCTCGCAGGCTTCACTGAAATCTCTCCACGCATGGGCGTTTTACTAGAGGCACTTGCCGCGCGCGGGGTTGAGGTCTCAACGCTGGTAGAGGATTTTTCACAAACGTCGCAGATAGTGCGCGTTGAGGCGGCAACGGCGCAGTCTGAGTGGCAGGCCGCAGTAGCCTGGGCACGTACGCAACTCGATAGTCAGCCTTCTGGGCGCTTTGCGATCGTTGCCGTGTCATTAGATGCGCAGGCAGCCTTTGCTCGGCGAGTGCTGGAGCAAGGGTTGGGTGATGAGGAAGGTGTTCCTGTTCATGCGTTTAACGTGGCCGTTGCTAGGCCCCTATCTGACTGGGCGGCGTGTCGTGCTGCCGTTGCGTGGTTGCGTACTTTTGTGTTGATGAAGGAGCAGCTGGGCGCCGCTCCTGCTGATCTTGGTGCGGCTTTGTTATCGGGTTACTGCATGGGGCACAGCGCAGAGCAGGGCGCGCGCGCGATGGTTGATGCGGGGTGGCGAGATTGGCAGGTGAGTCATGTTTCACTTGCAGCGTGGACCTCTGCAATCGAGCCGCTACATCAGCTTTCCCCCGCCTGGCAACGCGCATGGCAGGATTGGCAAACGCTTCCTCGCGGTATGCCGTTGTATCGGTGGTCTGATGTGTTTAGGGCCACCTTGGCGACGCTGGGTTTCCCTGGGCGTGGTGCGCAGAGTTCAGCGATGTATCAAGTTCTTGAGGCGATTGATGCCTTGCTAGAGCGCTTTGAATCGTTGAGTGCGCTCTTTGCCTCGGTGCAGGCGTCTGAGGCGTTGAGCATTCTGGGGCGTTTAGCCCGGGCAACCCTGTTTCAACCGCAACGTGATCCGACCGCCCGACTCGATGTCTTGGGTTTGCTTGAAGCAGAAGGGGGCCAATGGGATGGTGTCTGGATACTTGGTTTGACCGATGAGGTGCTACCAGCGGCGACTAAACCCAACCCCTTGATTCCGATGGCGGCGTTACGCCGGGCGCAGGCACCTCGGGCGACGCCCGAGCGGGAAAGCCAGTGGGCGCAGCAAATTTTTGCAAACTTGTGCAAGGTTGCGCCTAGTGTGACTGTGAGCTCACCTCGCTTCGAGGGGGAGCGCGAGCTTCGCCCCTCTCCATTGATTCAAGCCCTGGCCCCCATTGAGGCTGCCAACGATCCGAGTCTTACGCCCTCTTTGCGGTGGGCCTCTCCAATCTTGGAAGTCTGGAAGGATGAGCAAGGTCCACCGCTGGCAGCCAACGAAAAAGTACAAGGTGGAGTCTCAGTGCTCGAGACGCAGGCCATCAATCCCTTGTGGGCATTCTTTCGGTATCGCTTGGGCGTGAAGGGTTTGCCAGCCTATGGCGAGCTGCCTCAAATGACGCTGCGTGGAAAATTTTTACATGGTGTGATGGAACGGATTTGGGAGTCGTTGCGTGACCAAAGCGGTCTGCAGTTGGCAATTGACGACGCTACTCTTTTGCCACAGCTTGAAAAGATTGCGAACGCTGTCGCAACGAAAGAACTCAGTGCGTACGACACCACCTTGCGCGAACTTGAAATTGGTCGCGCAATACGTGTTGTGCATGACTGGTTGCTTAAAGAGGCAGATCGGGCCCCTTTCGTTGTCCAGGAAATTGAGCAAAAGCGCCAACTCAATCTGAATGGCCTGGT
>CAMCWG010000129.1 GCA_945882005.1 Bordetella parapertussis | reverse complement strand
ATCGGATGACTGATATAGGGTGATCCACTGGAGCGAAACTGTCCGAGATGCGCCTGATCTGCGAAGCGATATGCATCGCGAACCAGAGAGATCTCTTTAGGGTCTAAATAACCATCGAGCAGCACTTGGAGCGAAGCCATGGAAGCGATCGCGGGCTCGGTAGAAGTTCCTACTGGAGTAGCGGCACCTGATACAGTGCCTAGTGCGACGTCAGAATCGTGTCTACGCGTCAGGCGTGAGCCGACCCGTAGGGCGGCCAATAACCCGGATGACGCATATCGTAAGCCGGGAAAGGCCATGCTCGTCTGGCTTAGGTTGGAACCTTGCGGAGCATTTCAATGCCGGTCAGTCCAGCCGAGATCTCGCGCAGGGCCGTCACGGTGGGCTTGTCTTTCGATTCAAGACGGGCGGCATGACCTTGTGCAAGCTCACGAGCGCGATACGTTGCAGCCAGCGTTAGTTTGAAGCGATTAGGGATGTGCTCGAGGCAATCGTCAACAGTGATGCGGGCCATGGAATTCCTGTTTTAAAAAGGTGTGTTGCGGGTTTGACTTCGTGCTTACGTGCTTTACGTCAAATTCAGTTGTTGAAATAATGCAGCATGCCGAACTTGTTGCGAATCGTACCGCAAACGATTAGTCCGGATGATTTCAGCAAGTTGCGCTAACGCTAAGCTAAAGTCTTGATTAATAATAACATATTCGAACTCTGGCGCATGTGAAATCTCCTCGGCGGCGGCTTGAATACGGCGCTCGATTACCTCAAGACTATCTTGGCCTCTTGCGGTCAGGCGCTGGCGAAGCGTTTCGATCGATGGCGGCAAAATAAAGATGCCTTTGGAGTCGGGGTATAGTTTTTTGACTTGTCTTGAGCCTTGCCAATCGATTTCAAGCAAGACATCCTGTCCCCGCGCAAGTGCCGCATCGATATGATCCCGGGGTGTACCGTAATAATTGCCGTGCACTTCGGCCCACTCGAGCAACTGATTATTATGGCGCAGCGCATCAAATTCGGCGTGTGTCACAAAGCGGTAGTCTTTACCGTGCTGTTCACCGGCTCGGGGCGCGCGGGTGGTGCAAGAGACAGACAGCCAAAGCGAGTTGTCCTGGTCTAACAGGGCGTTGACCAGGCTGGATTTTCCAGCGCCGCTAGGCGCCACGACCATAAAAACGTTTCCGGCGACCGAGGACATGGGTGACAATGGCAAAATAAGACAAAGCAAAAGCATAGCAGAGTCGCTAGAATCGACGCCTGTGTCCGCAGTATTTTTACATTGATTAAGGATAGCCCCTTCTATGAGCAGCCAGCATCTCATCACCCCACAAGCACTGCATCAACTGCTTTCTAGCGATCCAGCCTCTGTTCTCGTTTGTGATTGCCGCTACGACCTGGTGGATTCCGAGTTAGGGCGCCGTGCCTACGAGGCCTCGCACATTCCGGGCGCAGTGTTTGTCGATCTGGGACGTGTGCTGAGCGGCGAGAAAAATGGCTCAAATGGTCGGCATCCATTACCCGAGCAGCGCGTGTTTGCTGAGCAGCTAGCCGCCTTAGGTGTCAACGGCGACACATTGATTGTGGCTTACGATGCCCCGGGGGGATCCTACGCAGCACGTTTGTGGTGGCTTGCACGTTGGGTGGGGCACGCGAAGGTTGTTGTACTTGATGGCACGATCGATGCCTGGACCAAGGCCGGCTTTGAGCTCACACCGGCTAAACCTGCGGCGCGTCTGCGTGGAAACTTCAAGCAAGGTGTCGCATTGACTAAGGCTGTAGATGTGGCAAACATGCGTGCCGGCTTGGGGCGTAGTGACCGCTTGATTATCGATGGTCGTCCTGGAGATCGCTTCCAAGGAATGAACGAAACGCTGGATCCCAAAGCAGGCCATATCCCCGGTTCCTTGAGCCGTCCCTCAAAAGATAATTTGGATGCAGATTGGAAGCTTAAAGCGCCTGACGTCTTGCGTGCTGAATTTGCACGTTTGATCGGAGATCGCAACCCCGCGGAGGTCGTCGCAAGTTGTGGATCCGGCGTGTCTGCTTGCCATTTGCTGCTCGCGATGGAGCTTGCCGGTTTGAGTGGTGCGGCGCTGTATGGCGGCTCTTGGAGTGAGTGGAGTGCGCAACCTGACGCTCCTATTGAACTCGGTGCGGCAAAGGCCTAACGTTAACAACAGTTGTTTTAATAACGAAACTAAACCTCTATTTTTATAAAAAGGGAAAAAAATGTCTGACCTGAAGGTTGCAGTAGTCACCGGAGCAGGTTCCGGAATTGGTCGTGCTGTGTCACATGCGTTGGCAGCAGCAGGGTACGAAGTCTTTCTAGCTGGACGTCGTGCAGATGCACTTGAAGAGACGCGTAGTCTAGGTGGTGCGCATAGTGCACGCCTGCATCCCATGGTCACAGATGTCAGCGATGAAGCGTCGGTCAAGGCACTGTTTGCCGAGGTCAGCAAACGCTTTGGTCGCTTGGATGTTTTGTTTAATAACGCGGGGCGTGGTGGTCCTCCCGTGCCAATCGAAGATCTGCCTGTAGACATCTGGAAAGATATCGTCAGTATCAATTTGACTGGGATGTTCTTGTGCGCGCAAGCAGCGATCCGCATCATGAAAGACCAAAAGCCTCAGGGTGGACGCATTATCAACAACGGTTCGATTTCGGCGCATGCACCGCGGCCATTTTCGATTGGTTACACGTCGACCAAGCACGCCGTGACCGGGTTAACGAAGTCTATTTCGCTTGACACACGTCACTACAAAATCGCTTGTACTCAGATCGATATTGGTAATGCGGCTACGCCAATGACGGAACGTATGACCAAAGGTGTGCCTCAGCCCGATGGCACCACCCGCGTTGAGCCACGCATGGACGTAAACCATGTGGCACAAATGGTTGCACAGATCGTCAGCTACCCGCTCGAAACAAACGTACAGTTCGTTACGATCATGGCAACGACCATGCCCTTCGTTGGACGCGGGTAAGTTGTCCGCTCGCGCGTGATTGCAACGCGGCTATTCGATATTCATTGCCTGTTCGCGCATTTGCTCGATCAGCAATTTTAAGTCGATAGCCGCTTGCGTCATCTCCATGCTTCCTGCTTTAGATCCCAGCGTATTGGCTTCTCTGTTCATTTCCTGAAATAAGAAATCAAGACGCTTTCCTGTACTGCCTGAAGCATTGCTTTTTGAGGCTGCTGGGGTTTTGCCCTGGCCTAACAGGAACTCCAATTCGGTGAGATGTGAGGTCAGTCGGGCGAGCTCTTCTGCGACATCGATGCGAATGGCGAACAAACTTGATTCGCTTGCGATACGTTCCGAGAGCTCAGCACCGGTAATGTGCGCGAAGCCTGCGGGATGCGCCGCCTGTAGCGCTTCTTTTAGCTTGACTGCAAGCTTTTCGCGATGCGCAAGAAGCAGCGCGGGCATATGAACCTGGACCGTCTGCAGCACCTCCCGCACCCGCTCTGCGATGACGAGCATCACGTCGGCTAAGCGTCTGCCTTCTCGTTGACGTCCCTCAATGAGTTGCGTCAATGCAGGCTCGAGTGCTTCGAGGCAGAGCTTTGCCCAGCGCTCAGGCTCCACAGATTGCTGTGGCGTGGCTGACCAGGCAAGGAGTTCGGTCAATGTGGGCGTAGGTGTCTGCGGAAGTGTCTGGCGCACTTGTTCGAGTTGCTCGGCAACACGCTGGAGTAAAGCCGGTTCAAGGGTTGTTTGTTGTTCACCTACTGCGCGGGCAAAGCTTGCACGTATCTCAATCTTGCCACGCGCTAGGCTGCTTGCGATACGCTCACGTAGAGGATGTTCGGCCAGACGTAATTCATCAGGCATTCTGAACTGAACGTCCAGGTATCGACTATTCACGGTTTTGAGTTCGATCGTTACAGCACCGAAGGGTTGTTCTGCTTTAGCAGTGCCAAAGCCGGTCATGCTTTTAATCATTTGTTCTCTCTATGCCTATTGCAGCACCATCAGGATTGCGCGGGTCCGACGCACCAAAGAAACGACCTTGGATGTGCTGCACTGTTTGTACACGCCCCATGGTTGGCATGATTCGCACATCATGGCCCATTTGTTTCAAAAGTACGATCGTATCAGGACTGATGCCTCGTTCGATACGTAGGTAATCTGGCATCCATTGGTGGTGCGTGCGTGGGGTGGCTATGGCCTGGGCGATGTTCATGTCGAAGTCGATAATATTGAGCAGATTTTGCAGAACTGTTGTGATGATGCGTGACCCACCAGGCGAGCCGGTTGCGAGCAAGGCGCGTCCATCCTTTACAACAATGACAGGCGTCATTGAGCTAAGCGGCCGCTTGCCCGCCTCAACGGCGTTGGCGTCGCCACCGAGAAGCCCAAAAGCGTTGGGTACACCAGGCTTCGCGACGAAGTCATCCATCTCGTTGTTCAACAGTACGCCGGTGCCGCGCGCGACAATGCCGGAGCCAAAATTTAAGTTCAGTGTGTAGGTACAGCTCACGACGTTGCCTGCGTGATCGATGACAGAGAAGTGTGTGGTCTGGTCACTTTCATACGGCAAAGGCTGACCAGGGCGAACGCTCTGGCTAGGTGTCGCTTTCTCTACGTTGATGCCTTGTGCGATTTGGTCGGCGTAGCGCTTGGCGCTCAGCCCACGTTGCGGCACCTTTACAAAGTCTGGGTCGCCCAGGAACTCAGCGCGATCCGCGTAGGCGAGTCGTGCGCTCTCGGCGAGCAAGTGTATAGTCTGTGCACTCGCGGCCCCGTAGCGTGCCAGTGGGTAACGTTCGAGTATGTTCAACATTTGAATCAGGTGCACACCACCTGAGCTCGGCGCGGGCATTGAGAGAATCTGGTGCCCTCGGTAAGTGCCCTGAACCGGCTGGCGAGCGATCGGGCGGTAATTGCTTAGGTCCTCTAGCGTAATCGGCGAAGGTGCTGAGGCGCTCGTCAGGGCGTGCACAATTTGTTGCGCGACAGGACCCGTATAAAAACCATTGGCTCCCGCTTGCGCAATGAGTCCTAGCGTATTTGCCAGGTCCTTCTGGATCAGCGTGTCACCTCTGCGATAGGTCTCCAGTAGATCGGGAGGGCAGTGTTGTAGCGCACATTCTGCTGCGCCGACTTTACGTTTAAAGAAAACCTCACGTGTGCTGGGCCAGCGAATAAGGTGGGCGCGATGAGACCTGAATTGTTCTTCAAGTACCGCGCTGACTGTAAAGCCGTTTTCGGCTAGCCCAATT
Source organism: Bordetella parapertussis (assembly GCA_945882005.1). GTDB lineage: Bacteria > Pseudomonadota > Gammaproteobacteria > Burkholderiales > Burkholderiaceae_B > Zwartia > Zwartia parapertussis_C. The sequence goes on along the minus strand of CAMCWG010000129.1, from coordinate 2,836 downwards.
GCCGGCGCGATAAGTTGGGATAAGGGCAGACTGCCGTAGTCGCGTGCGGCTTGGATAAGTCCGGCAACAGAACCCGGAACACCAACAGCGTAGGGCGAACGTGTCGATTTACCTGGGATGACTTGTCCCTGTGGGTCTAAGAATAGATCGGGTCTGGCGCTCGCAGGCGCTGTTTCGCGAAAGTCTAAGGCGGTGGTCCTGCCGTGCGCAGCATCGCGTACGAGCATGAAGCCTCCGCCCCCAAGGTTGCCTGCGTTGGGCAGTACCACGGCGAGTGCGAAGCCCATTGCTACGGCAGCGTCTGTGGCATTGCCCCCTTGCTGCAGGATGCGGGCGCCGACTTCGCTCGCAAGGCGGTGCTCACTGGCCACCATGCCGCCGCTTGAGACCACTGGATGAAATATTTCAAAGGAGCCGTCATACCGAAGCACTGCGGTATCGGTCATAGCGGCCTGGTTGGCCTTAGAGCCCGTCGTTTGCGCGGTGAGCGGCGCTGGTAACGTCATGACGACGCTCAGACAGGCGACGCTCAACAGGACATGACGCGCTGCTCTGCGTATACTGTGGCGCTGCAAACTGCGGGATTGGCTTCTTTGATTCATGGTCGATCCACTATCCGAATTTTTGTGAGAGCACATCGTGTCAACTAACAGTCCCAAGCAAACGACCCCAACACAACCAAGACCATCGGGTCGTGCCGCAAATGCGTTACGAACCGTCTCGATGCAACGTGGTTTTACGCGCTACGCAGAGGGGTCAGTGTTGATCTGTATGGGCAATACGCAAGTACTGTGCACAGCAAGCGTACTCGAAAAAGTGCCTCCGTTTCTAAAAGGCCAAGGGCAGGGCTGGGTCACTGCTGAGTATGGAATGTTGCCGCGTTCGACCCATACACGCTCCGACAGGGAAGCGGCAAAGGGTAAGCAATCAGGCCGGACCCAAGAAATTCAACGTCTGATTGGCCGCAGCTTGCGTGCGGTCATGGACATGAAGGCACTCGGCGAACGCACCATCCAAATTGATTGTGATGTCCTGCAAGCGGATGGCGGCACGCGCTGCGCCAGCATTACAGGTGCCTGGGTTGCTGTTGCCGACGCGGTAGATGGGTTGATGCAGCAAGGTTTATTGACCCAGAATCCTCTGATTGATTCGGTCGCGGCTGTTTCGGTTGGTATGGTCGGCGGGCAGGCCGTGCTTGATCTGGATTACCCCGAAGATTCCGGTTGTGATGCAGACATGAATATCGTCATGACGGGCGCGGGGCGTTATGTCGAAGTGCAGGGCACGGCCGAAGGACACACCTTTGATCGCGCCGAACTAAATACTCTGTTGGCCTTGGCTGAAGAAGGCATTGCGATATTGGCGCAAAAACAAAGATCAGCCCGTCAGGGCTGATCTTGTTGGCCTGTGCAATCAGGCCGCCTTGCATGCGTTGTTGAAGCTAGATAGTCCTGCCGCCATCGACGGGCAACTCTAGTCCAGTCAGAAAGGATGCTTCCTCCGAGGCTAGAAACACCGCTGCGTTTGCAATGTCGCGCGGCACGCTGAGTCGACCCATTGGGATTGTTGCAATGAATTTTGCGCGGTTCTCGGGTGTGTCTGGAATGCCCATAAAGTCACCTAACATTCCCGTGTCACCCATAACCGGACAAATCACATTCACGCGGATGTTGTCACCGGCAAGCTCGACAGCGAGTGACTTGGACAACAGGTTCGCAGCACCTTTGGACGCGTTGTACCAAGTCAGGCCAGGGCGGGGTCGAATGCCAGCCGTCGAGCCAACGTTGATGATGCAGCCCGATTTCTTGGCACGCATCATTGGCACGACTGCATTAATCATGTGATAAATCGCTTTGACGTTGACATCGAAGCAGCGGTCGTAGGTTGCTTCGTCAACATTCAAAAACGGTTGATTTTTATGGGTGTAACCGGCATTGTTCACAACAATATCGACGGAACCAAATTTCTGAACCGCGGTGCTCACGGCTAGATCAATATCTGCACGTTTGCTGACATCGCACTTCACCGCTACGGCTGAGGCACCGATTTCAGCGGCAACCTTTTGAGCACCGGCTTCATTCAGATCGGCGATGACGACTTTCGCACCCTCACGTACGTAATAGCGTGCGATCTCTGCGCCGAAGCCGCTTGCCGCACCCGTGACGATTGCAACTTTGTTTTGTAAACGCATGCTTGTTGTCTCCAGTTATAGTTTTTTGGATCGTGTTAATCGGACAATACACGGCCCAGCGTAGGCTGCTTGCTGATAGCCCAAACTGTTTGGATCAGTTTTTTGACTTGCGCTTCAGTGGCGTTGCCTTCGTACGTTCCAAGGCGCAAGGCTTTGTCTTCGATCTCCGGACGCGATAGCGTGTTGCCCGGGTCACCTTTCGGCTCGTCGACGCGACCTGCTAGACTCCGTCCGTCCTTGGTGGTTACGGTGACCTTACCGATCCAGCGTTGTGGGTAGGCGGTATCGACTTCTTCATCGAGTTCCATCGTGACCATGTCGCGGAAGGCCGCGACTTGACCATCTTTGAGTGCTTTATCAAAGCCGGCCAAGTCAGCCGAATTTCTTATTGCGATCAGGGCCAGGACGGTGCCCATCGAAAACTTTGATTGATGGACGGTCTGTGGATCAACAACTGGCCCCAATACGTCAATGGCACCCTGGTGGACATGGGTCACAACGCGCGTGATGTCATCAGCCTTTAACCCATGGGTCTTCATGGCGTGTTGCAGTGCATCTGCTGCGGGATGTGTGTGGCGGCATGACGCATGGTATTTGAATGACGTCTCGGGTAAGGCCCAGCGCACGCCCAGACGATCTGTCAGT
>CAMCWG010000128.1 GCA_945882005.1 Bordetella parapertussis | reverse complement strand
GCTTCTCGAGCCTGAGGCGCTAGACCTGAAAACGAGCCAGCTGATGGCCTTTGGTATGTTGCTCATGAATCTGTCGCAAGCAGCGGAGAATCATGCTGTAGCAGCGCTACGTGCTGGAGCGACCGTCCAAGAGCTACAAGCCACAGCGGGGATAGCCTTTGTCTTTCGCGGTATCCCGGCAATCAACCTTTCCGGCGAAGCCATTGCCGGTGCTCTTAAGAAAGTACAGGCTCTGAAAGAAAAGACCTGATCACTGACACCTAGCGTTCAGGTCTTTTTGTGCGACAAGTCGCGCATTACACCTTCGCTAAACGTGCCACCAAGGCCTGTCCGGTCTCTTTCGTTCCCAAACGGCCGCCAACATCCTTGGTTGATTCGCCCGCAGCAATCGCCGCTGCCACAGCACTCTCTAGGGCTTGAGCGGCCTGCGTAAACTCTGCGCGCCCCTTACGTTGACCAAACCAGTTCAACAGCATCGCCGCCGACCAGACCTGCGAAAACGGATTTGCAATGTTCTTCCCAGCAATGTCTGGTGCAGACCCGTGCGCCGCCTGAGCCATTGCATAATTGACGCCCGCATTAATAGATGCCGCCATACCCAAGCTACCGGAAAGCTCCGCAGTCAGATCTGACAAAATGTCACCAAACATATTAGTCGTAACGATAACGTCATAACGCTCCGGCGTACGCACAACGTGCGCCATCATTGCGTCCACAATAATTTCTTCAATTTGTACCTCAGGAAACTCTTTGCCAATTAGCCGGCAAGAGTCGATAAACATCCCGTCACCTAGACGCAAGACGTTCGCCTTATGCACAACCGTCACATGCTTGCGTCGCGTCATCGCCAACTCAAACGCTGCGCGAGCAATCCGCTCACAGCACTGCCGTGTAATGCGTCGCAATGAAACCACCACGTCAGAGGTAATCAACATTTCACTGCCACCGGACTCGACGTTGCGGTCCGCATAGAAGCCTTCGGTGTTCTCACGCACCACAACCAGATCAAGCGGCTTATGGACTGCACCACTCCCAGGGAATGTTTTTGCTGGGCGAATATTGGCAAAGAGATCCAAGCTTTTACGAAAAAATTTCGAAGGATTGATCTCACCTTTAGACTCGTCCTTAAAGTCATAGGTCGACATCGGCCCCAATATCAAACCATCTGCGCCCTTTACGGCATCCAGCAGCCCAGCATGGATCGTGGTGCCGTGCTTGATTAAGCTCTCATGGCCAGCAATATCATGATGCAAATTTAAGTTGAGTTTAAATTTTTTGGAGATCAGCTCAAGGGCATCAACCGCCACAGATACAGTCTCTGCACCAATGCCATCACCTGGCAAAACGATAATTTTCATGAACAAGCTCTCTTTAAAGTGAATACTATCTGTATAGCAAAGATAAACACCCTTGCCAACACGTTCAACCAAACTTCAATTGATCTGCAGTGCTAATTAACTGCCGCATCTGTTGCTCAAGGGCTTCGCGCGTTGCAATCCCGGATTGCTCGGGTCCATCAAGATAAAACTGCCAAAATAAACTCGTTGTCGCACTCACACAATTCCAAATCCGTGTGTTCGCCTTGTCGGACACCGGCACGTCGCGACTAAAGCTCTGGGCGTTCACCGTTTCACCAGCAAAGCTCATGTGATCCGCCAAAGCAAGTTTGAGCTGAATCTTTTGGCCGGCGGGCAAATAGTCAAATACAAGCTCGCGCTGCGCAAGACTTACACCTAGTCGCACCGCCTCTCCAGCCTTTTTAAATGTCACGTACTGATCGTGGGTGCCGGTAATACAAAGGAACGGGATGTCGATAACTTTAAGCGACTGCGCACGCTCTGCAGAAATCGCTGTGGGCGATAACGCAATCACCGCGCGCACACGCGCATCCCGCAACGACTGTCCTGCGCCCGCCTGACCGGCAATCGACTGCGCCGTTAACGCACCGAAAGAATGGCCTGCCAAACCTATACGCTCGGCATCAATGCGTGAGGCAAACACAGCCTTTTCTAAACAATAGTCAATTGCAAAGCGGCAGTCCGCAACACGCAAGCCATATTGCGGGCTTGCAATTGCCTCATTGATGTTGGTCTTCAAGGTCTTTCCGGTCGCGACTGTCCAAATAGAGTCATCGGTCACCGGATGTGCCAGGGTGACCACAATGAATCCTGCCCTGCGCCATGCCTCACACCACGCAGCACCATTTGATACGCCACTTCCGAGACCTGGGGAGTAAATGATTAACCCAGCTTTGTCAGACCCCGCTGGCAAACGTACGCGCAGCTTCACCCTTCGCTTGGTTTTGGGATCGGTCAGCACCGTGACAGCCGGATCAGCGTATTTTGCGTCAGGCTGCGTCTCAGATATCTGTCCAGAAGCGTTCGTGCTCAACCCCATGGCGCAAAACGCCCAAGCAGCACCAGCGGCAAGCTGTCTACGCTTCTGGTCAACAAGATCCATCACATCGTAATAGTTTTAAAGTCACCGGGCAGCACGATCTCAAGGACTTCAAAGTCATCTGAGTGTTCGATTTCACGATGCCTAATATGAGGTGGCTGATGGACGCATGTACCCTCAACCAACTTATGCTGACCGTGCCCCTCGTACTCAAAAATCGCCCAACCCTTCAAGACATAAACAAACTGAAAACTTAACTCGTGACGATGCCATTCACCCGTCGCATTACTGCCTTTGCTCGCTTTAATGACATGCATGACAGCCTTGCCATCGGTCGCATCAAAAATGCCTAGGTCACGATAATCAAAATATTCACGTAGGCCGTCATGGGTAAAAGGCTTGTCCTTCGCGTGCTGGATGCTGAATTTCATGTTGGTCTCCAAATTAGAAAGGTACGCCTGCTTCGCGCCCGACGCGCTGCAAGTCTTCAAGTGTGTCCTGCGCCAACAAGAGCCCCTTGGACCGATTTTCAAGGTCAGCCAAGCGCTCCATTTCGCCAGGATAGTAAACCTGCTTATGCCCAGCGGCGAGCGGCACATCTTTGAGTGAACGAATATAGGTATCAATCCGTTGATGGAACTCTGTCATCGGCATAAAGGCAGCGACGTTTAAGGCCACCATGAAATGACCCGCGCCGCTAGGATTAACGGGATCATAAGGACCATGCACCGTATCCAGAAACTGGCTACCCGACAAAACGCCTGACAACAGATCAACCATGACACCCATCACATAACCTTTGTGACCTGCCATGGGCAAAATAAATCCCTCAAGTGCCGCCTTAGGGTCAGTTGTTGGGCGTCCCTGTGCATCGACCGCCCAATAGTCAGGTATCGGTTCACGGCGCTTGTTTGCCAAATAAATCTTGCCGCGCGCAACCCCCGAGTTAGCCATGTCCATCACAACCGGACCGTACGCCCCACCTGGCACTGCAATCGACCACGGGTTCGTGCCGATTTTCTTTTTCAAACCACCCCAAGGCGCCATGTTTGGCCCCGCATTGCTCATCAGCATCATGATGCAGTTTTGCTCTGCCGCAATGCGCGTGTAATACATGCACGTACCAAAGTGATTGGAGTTACGAATCGACACAACACCCACACCATGCTTTTTCGCTCGTCCAATCGCTTCATCGACAGCTCTTCGGGTGATCACTTGACCCACCCCATCATGACCGTCCATCACGGCGATCGCACCCGCATCCACCTCGAGCGAGGTCTGTGTGACCGGCTTCATGGCACCGGAGCGCAAGCGCGCGTAATACCAACCAAGACGGAGCATGCCATGCGACTGATGCCCCCACAAATCAGCCTGAACCAGAGTGTCTGCGGCTAATTCTGCCTCTGACTGCGGAACACCGGCACTGAGGTAGACCGCTGCGGCAAAGTTTCGAAACACGTCAGGCGCAACGGGTACTCCTGTCACAGGGTGAGTAGAGGAACTCATTTCATTAAGGCGCCATAGACCAAAGACTTATAAAGCATCCGGCTGTGAGTCTTGCTGGTCGGACCCTGCGTCATAATCAGCGCAGCAAGATTCTCGCGGGGATCAAGCCAGAAACTCGTCCCCCAAATGCCTGCCCACATCGCATCACCAATAGAGCCAGGCACCCACCCCATTCCCTGCTCGAGCCGCACCGCAAAACCTAAACCGAAACCATACCCGGGCCCGGTGTTAGCAATGGTCGTGCCACCCATCCCAGCGGAATGGTTCGACAACATGTATTCAACGGTTTTACGTGACAGGTACCGACGCCCCTCAAACACGCCGCCATTGAGCATCATTTGTAAGAACCGCATGTAGTCCTGTGCAGTGCCAAGCATGCCTCCACCACCGCGCAGGTAGGTGCGACCAACAGGGTTTTGCGTTTGACGATAGCCTTTAAGCATTTCCGCCTTGAGTGGATCACTGTCCGGCGCTTCAGCCACGCGGCCGAATTCATCAGGGGTAACCCACCAGGTCGTGTCGGGCATCTCGAGCGGATCCGTGAGTAATTCTTTTACGATCAGATCAAGGGACTTGTTCTCTAAACGCTCCAACAGCAAGCCAAGCACATCAATTGAGATTGAGTACTCCCAATAACTTCCGGGCTGATGCGCAAGTGGAATCTTTCCTAGGTTGCGCAGCATATCCTCGGTCGTAATGTCGTGTTCGCGCGACTCAATGTTGAGGTCCGTGTAGAGCTTTGCGATGCGGGGCGAGACCGCTCGCCCGCCATAAACGAAGCCCGCCGTGTGTCGCATCAAGTCCTGAACCCAAATTGGCCGCTCTAGCGGCACATCGCCCTGGGCCGTCTCAACCTTCAGATCTTTTAGTTCGGGTAACCATTTAACGATTGGATCGAACATATTCATTCGACCACGTTCAACCAGAATCATGGCCGCAGCGGTGACTAACGGCTTGGTCATCGAAGCCAGTCTAAAAATACTGTCTTTAGACATACGCTTTGATTTAGCCGCGTCTTGAAATCCGTGCGACGCATAGTGAACGATCTCGCCATGACGCGCCACCATCGTGACTGCACCCGGAAAATGATCAGCATCGACCTGGTCTTGCATCACATCTGCGATGCGAGCGAGCCGGCTCGCTGAAAACCCTTGCACCAACCCCGAATCCGATTCGGCCAAATGCGCGTAGTTTGAAGTAATTTGCTTTGAAGACTGTGTCATGAGTTCTAAAGAAATGTTGGATAAGGCGAGAGGCGGTAACCTATGCTCGCAAGGGGCGGACTTCCGGCATAATCTTACGGCAAAACCCCTCTTCGCACCCCAAAGGAATCCGTTGTATGTCTAAGCTTCGCCCAGAAATGACCGTTCAAGAGTTAAACAAGCGCAGTGGCGAGAACTTGCCCGGCCTCATGGGCGTTGAAGTTCTTGAACTCTCTGAAAACACACTGAAGAGCCGCATGGTCCTGCGCAAGGCGCACTTTGCACCAAACAACTACCTCCATGCGGCGAGCGTAATTGCCTTAGCAGACACGAGCTGTGGCTATGCCACGGTCGCCCACCTCCCGCCGGGCGCACTCTCCTTCACAACGATCGAACTTAAGAGCAACCACCTAGGTACCGTGCGCGGTGAGGGTGAAATCATTTTGTGCACTGCAACTGCACAGCACCTAGGCGGCAATACGCAGGTTTGGGATGCTATTGTGAATGACGCCGCCACCGGTAAAAAAATCGCTTTGTTTCGTTGCACACAAATGGTTCTCTGGCCAAAACCAGCCTAACTGCTTAACTCACTCTTTTTCTACGACGCGTCGCCCATGCCCAAGAACACGTTAATCATTACTGCGCTACCTAACGAGCTCGATCAGAAGCGATTACCATCGGGCATGCAGTTGATGTACTCCGGCGTTGGGAAAATCAACGCCACAATCACGACACTTAAGGCAATTGACCAATACAAGCCGCAACGTATCGTTAACTTTGGGACGGTAGGGTCAATCAAGTCCCATCTATCTGGACTACTCGAGATCAATCGCGTCATACAACGCGACATGATCGCAGAGCCCCTCTCCCCACGCGGACGAGTTCCTTTCTGCGAACGTCCACACGAGTATTTTTCACAATCGGGACAACACACGTGCGCCACGGGAGACAGCTTCGTGACAAGCAAAGATCCTTGGCTTGATTTGCAAGGGGTCGATGTCGTCGACATGGAACTTTACGCCATAGCAGCAGTTGCGTTCGCGCATGGTCTGCCTTGGACCTCACTGAAATATGTGACCGATCATACGAACGAAGATTCAGCGTCGGATTGGAATACAAAAGTAAACCACGGTGAAGAATTATTTCTAGCACACCTACGTTCAAATTATTAAAGAATCATTGGGAGACAACATGCAAAAATTAAAACAGAGCTCGTTCATTAGACACTTATCAGTTGTGAGCGTCGTCACCCTCGCGTTGACTGCGCCAGCCCAAGCCCGCGTGACAAAAATCGTCATCGACGAAACTGTCGCGATGCCAACAATCAGCAGCAAACACCCTGGGGATCAATCCAATATCACCTACGAAATTATTTCAGGGCGTGCTTTTGGTGAGCTCGATCCCAAGAAACCACACAACGCAATCATCCAAGATATTGAACTGGCCAAAGACCCAGACGGTAAGGTTCGCTATGTCGCCTCATTCGTTATTCACAAGCCCGTTGATCTTAAGAACGCGAGCGGCCTAATGTGGCACGATGTCCCTAATCGTGGGCGCGTCTACGCGTTTTCACCGAGAGAGCAAGCGCTGGGTGACATCATGATCGCGACCGCGTGGCAGGGTGATAACAGTGGCAACACGCGCATTCGTCCGACGAACTCTTCCAAAACTGGTCAGTTCTTACAAGTGCCTGTAGCCCGACAACCGAATGGCGACCCAGTGACAGGCGAAGTTTTTGGTCGCATCGTCAACCGCTCGGGTAAGGCCTCTCAACCGCTCATTGTTCAAAGCAACCCCCTACCCTACAAACCTGTTTCACTTGATACGAGCAAGGCAAAACTGACCTCCAGAGGCGGCGAAACCATGCACGGCCAAGTCATTGACGAGGTACGCATCGCCGACAGTGACTGGACGTGGGCGAAATGCGACGAAAAAAATCCTTTCCCCGGCACACCAGACGCGACACAAATCTGTTTAAAAGACGGCTATGACCCAAAGCGTCTCTACCAAGTCGTCTTTACGGCTGCTGATCCGTATGTACTCGGCATCGGCTTCGCAGCATGGAGGGATCTGGGGCATTTCTTTAAAACGGCTGCAAAGGATGATGCTGGCACAGCGAACCCCCTCGCTGGTGTCGTAACGCACAGCATTGGCCGAGGGGTATCCCAATCCGGAAACTTCTTGCGCGGTTGGCTGCATTTAGGTTTTAACCAAGCTGAGCAAGGCGGCAAGGTACACGATGGCATCTGGCCAATTATTGCGGGTCGTCGTATCGCGTTGAATTTCCGTTGGGCACAAGCGGACGGCGTGCTGGAGCTCTACCAAGCTGGCAGCGAAGGTCCGCAGTGGTGGCTACCGCACCCTGATCCTGTGCGAGGCCTGCCTTCAGCAGGAATTTTGGGGCGCTGTACCGCTTCTGACACCTGTCCTAAGGTTGTTGAGCATTTTGGTTCGGCGGAGGTCTGGGCTTTGAAGCTCACTCCCGAGTGGGTGGGCACGGATGGCAAAACCGATTTGCCACTCCCCAACTCTGTCAGACGCTATTACATTGCTAGCAGTCATCATGGCGGTGGTGCAGGAGGCTTCGATACAAGCTTGCCTGGCGTAGGTTTAGCCAAAACACCGACAACCTGTCCTGGCAACAACTTCGGGATGGCAATCTTACCGAGCAATCCTGTGCCGCACATCCAAACAGTGAATGCAATTCGCCTGCACTTTCGCAACTGGGTCATGAAAGGAATCGAGCCGCCTCCCAGCCGCTATCCGACTCTGGCCGCGCAACCGGGACAACAATCTGGAACGCTGGCTCTAGCGAACAAACAGGACATTGGGTTCCCAACGCTGCCAGGTCTGCGACCCACGGTCCCTGAAGCAGACTTCATCATGCCAGTGCTGGATTACGACTGGGGTCCACAGTTCAATGCACTAGATGGCTCGGGTATTCCCACCAATGCACCGCCCCCAATCAAGCAAGTACTCAAGATGTACG